>DASYSN010000382.1:0-14081 GCA_036003305.1 Thermoanaerobaculia bacterium | reverse complement strand
GCCGAGGAACTCACGAGCGAAGGAGTTGCTGCCGTCGATCACATGCATCGTGGCACGATCGACGATTGCGGAGGGATGCGGCGAGCCGCGCAACACGGCCTGGAAGAGCGACTCGGCGCGCCGCTTCGCGCGGCGCTGCTCGGCCTGATTCATCTCCCGTTCGATGGCCGCGGTAAGGCGCGTCATCCGGTCTTTCAGCAGATAGTCGGTCGCGCCGAGGCGCATGAGGCGGACCGCCGTGTCCTCGCCGATCGCACCGGAGACGACGATGAACGGGATGTCGAGCCCCGTCTCGCGCAGGACCTGGAGCGCGTCGGGCGCGCTGAAACGCGGAAGGTGATAGTCGCTGACGATCGCGTCCCACGTGCCATCGCGCAACGCCAACACCATCTCCTCCCCCGTCTCCACCCGGCGCACCTCCGGCACCCACCCTTCGCGGCGCAGCGAGAGCATCACGTGCGCCGCGTCGCGCTCGGAATCCTCGACCAGCAAGAGACGGAGCGGCTTCGTCATCCGGCCGCCTCCTGACCGCCGGTCGTGAAGTAGACCGTTGCCCCTTTTTCCGGCTCCCCTTCCGCCCACGCGCGTCCGCCGTGGCGCTGCACGATCTTCTGTACGGTCGCGAGGCCGATGCCGGTGCCGTTGAACTCCTTCTCGGAGTGGAGCCGCTGGAACGGACGGAACATCTTCGCGGCGTACTGCGGGTCGAAGCCGGCGCCGTTGTCGCGGACGAAGTACGCGGGCGGTCCGTCATCCTGCTTCATGCCGATCTCGATGCTCGCGTTGGCGCGCTTGCTCGTGAACTTCCAGGCGTTGTTGATGAGATTCTCGAGCACGGCCGCGAGGAGCTTCTCGTCACCGCTGGCGACGATCCCCTGCGCGATGCGAAAGTCGACCGTGCGATCGGGATGCGTCCGTTGCAGTGTGGCCGCGATGCGCTCCGCCATCGACGAGAGATCGACTTCGCTTCGCTGCACATCGATCCGCGAGAGCCGCGCCATCTGCAGCAGCCCTTCGATGAGCTGCGACATCTGGTCGGCGCTTTGACGGATCCAGGTGACGCACTCCTGCCCGATTTCGTCCAGCCGGCCTCGGTAGTCCTCGTCGAGCGCCTGCGCGAAGCCCGCGATGCTGCCGAGCGGCGCCCGGAGGTCGTGCGAAACAGCGCTCGCGAACGACTCGAGGTCCTTGTTCGCCGTCTCCAGCTCATTCGTCCGGCGCCGCAGGTTCGTATCGCGCGTCTGCATCTGCTCGAGGAGCTGATTCAGCGCGTCGGCGAAAGGCCCGAGCTCTCCCGGCTGGCGGGCAATACGAGACGTGTACGTCTGATCGCGAATGGTCTGGTCGATCGTTCCGCGGATCGAGCGGAGGCGTTTTCGGATGATGCCGGCGGCAATGCTCGCAAGGACGATGGCGCATACGAGGCCGATGACGAGGCCGGCCGCGCCGCCAGTCAGCGTGTCGTGCATAGCGGTCGTGTCAGTGGGGACTCGCGCTTCGATGCACAGCGACCCGCCGCCCTCGATCTCATGGCACGTCAGCTCCGCGTTGGGTAAGGGCTCGCCGCTGCGCGCCCGAACCGAACCGTCAGCCCCGTAAACGGTCGCCGACCGGATCGAGCCGGCCGTGACGAATGCTTCGACGATCGTTGCCGGCCTCGCGCCGCCCGCGATCGCGCTGCTCATCGCCTCCGCGATCGCGTTCGCCCGTCCGTCGGTCCGCGCACGGCGGGCGGACGGCCATCCTACGGTACCCGTCGCGACAATCGCCGCGATCAGCGCCGCTGTCACGATGGTGATCGTCACCTGCCGTTCCAGCGACGCTCCTTGCCGCCCTGTTACCATGCTTAGAGGCCCGTGCTTTGCAAGCGGTCCCTGCAAGAAGCTGGCCTCAGGAGCAATTACGAGATTGAGAGCAGTCGCTGGGACCGCGCTGGCCGCGCTGGTCGCCGCCTCGGCCCTATCGTGCCGGGAGGCCGGGTCGGCGTCCGCCGCCGATCAGCCGCGTATCGAGCTGAAGGCATCCGTCGCTCCGTTTCAAGGCGTCACCGTCAAGACCGCGATCGACGGCACCGTCGCGCAAGTCGCGATCCCGGAAGGCTACAACGTCCGCACCGGCGATCTTCTCTTCACCCTCAGCAATCCTGGCGTCGACCGCGACCTGGCATACGCCAAAGCAGCGGTTGCGGCGGCTGATTTCCGGCTGCGGACTCTTCACACACCCGCGGTCTCCCATTCGACGGACGCCGAGAAGGCTTCCGCCGAGATCGTGAAAGCGCGCGAGCAGAAGGTCGCGCGGCTGCGGGGCCTCCTCGCGACCGGCGACATCGCGAAGCAGGAGTTGCAGGACGCCGAGGTCGAGCTCGCGGCGGCGCGGCGCGACTGGCTCAATGAGCGCGAGCGGCTCGCGACGCCGGCCGCGACGACCGAGCCCGCGGTGCTTCAGGCCGAGGCCGACCGCGCGCGCGCCGATCTGGTGCTCGCGCAGCATCGAAAAGCGCTGCTGACGATCAACGCCCCGGCGTCGGGAACGCTCTCGCAGGTACGCGTCCATCCGGGCGACGAGGTCTACCTCCGCGATCCGCTGGCCGAGATCGTCGACGTCTCGACGGTACGCGTGCAGGCGCCGATCGCACCGGAGCTGATGCGCTACGTACACGCCGGACAGACGGTCGAGGTGAAGCTGATGACGATCCCCGCGCGCCGCTTCCGCGAGCCGATCGCACGCGTCAATGCCCCCGGCCCTGACTCCGGCCCATCGATCGTCATCAACGTTCCGAATCCCGACCGCATGTTGCAGGCCGGCACGCCGGCCGTGGTGACGGTGCAATGAGCCTGACGCTTGCGGCCGCGCTGGTCACGCTCTCCTTCCAGCAGGTTCTCTCGCGCGTCGAGCAGGCACATGCGATTCCGAACGACGCGGAGGCGGCGGCCGCGGCGCTGGAGGTGCGGCCGCGACTCAATATCCCAACCATCCGCGCGGAGACGGCGGCAAGCAGCGCCGAAAACGTCGACGTCTTCACCACGAACGTCTTCCGGTTCAACGCCATCACGGCGCTCGTCTCGGTCGACGTGCCGCTGTCGGACGGTGGCCTCCGCGAGAAGGAGTGGCAGATCGCAAAGAGCGACGCGGAGTCGTTCCGGCAGCGGATGCGCGATCGTGACGACGCGCTGTTTCGCGAGACGGTGGACGCCGTCGCTGCGCTCTACGTCGCGCAGGAGCGGCTGCAGGTCGCGCACGACGCCCTGCAGCGCACGATCGGCCTCGGCGATCGTGCGAAGGAGAAGCTCGCGGTCCGGGAGATCTCGAACGTGACGGCCGCACAGTGGAACGACGAAGCGCTGGCGGCCGAGGGACAACTTCTCGATCTCGATCTCCAACGGCTCGACGCCGAGACGCGCGTGAAGCAGTTGATGAAGGACACGTCGCCCGAACCGCTACAAGTGTCGCTCGACCCCGGTGTGGCGCAGGCTTTCCAGCCTGCGCCCGCTAGCACCGGAGCGCAGGCTGGAAAGCCTGCGCCACACGAGGTCGAGCGCACGCGGCTCGCGTTCGAAGAAGCCGAGGCCGCGCACCGGCCGCAGGTCACGATGTCGGCATTCGGCGGCGTTGCCCTGCTCGGCGACAGCGTCGGATTCGCCTCGCGAACGCACTACGGCCTGTACGGAATCCGATTCTCGCTCTCGCTTCCGATGTTCGACGCCGCCGCGACGCGCCGCGTCGCCGAGGCGCGGCTCCAGTCGGAGGAAGCGCAGATCGAGCAGCGGATCACCGACGAACAGAAAGAGCGCGAACGGTCGGCGCTCGCGGCCGCTGCTTCCGCGGACGAGAAGCGCATCGAGATCCTGCGGCGCGCCGTCGACGTCGCGCGCGAACGGGAGGGCTCGGTCGTCCGCCTCGTCAGCGCCGGAGTGCGCGCGGAAAACGCGGCCGCCGAGGCGTCGGCCGAGAGGGCGAAACGCGAGAGCGACCTCCTCGCCGCGCGGGTCGAGCTGTGGAAAGCACGACAACTGCTGCAGCGGGCACCATGACGCAGCAGCTCTCCGTTCTTCTCGCGACCGAGGGGACCTATCCCTATGGAGCCGGCGGCGTGAGCACCTGGTGCGACGCGCTGCTCCGCAACACGCAGGACGTCCGCTACACCCTGCTGCCGATCATGATGAACCCGCACATCGAGGCGAAGTTCGATCCGCCTCCGAACGTGCGGCGGATCATTCCCGTCCCGTTGTGGGGCATCGAAGAGCCGTCGGAGTTCGCCGCGGGCGAACGCTTCGCTGATCTGTACGAGCGAAAGCAGTCGACCGACGACGGCCGTGTCGAGCGCGAGTTCCTTCCGCTCTTCCGCCAGTTCCTCAGTGCGATCAACAGCGGCGGCTCGGATCCAGCGGCGTTCGGGCAGGTGCTCGTCGCGATGGAGGACTACTTCCGCGCCTGCGACTACAACGACACCATGAAGTCGCGGCCGGTCTGGGAGACGTTCGCCGAGACGATGCTCGACTTCAGCCGCAACGCGGCGGCAAACCTCCCCGAAGGCGCGCGGACGCACCAACTCCCGACGCTGTTCGATCTCACCGAGTGCCTCCGGTGGCTTTACCGGTTCCTGATCGTCCTCACGGTGCGCGTTCCGCAGACCAGCGTCGCGCACAGCACGGCGGCCGCGTTCTGCGGCATCCCGTGCATCACCGCGAAACTCCGGCACGGCACGCCGCTCATCGTCACGGAGCACGGCGTCTACCTGCGGGAGCAGAACCTCTTCCTCTCCCGCTTCCGCCGTCTCTTCTTCTGCAAGCAGTTCCTGCTGAACCTGATCACCGCGGTGGTGCGCGCGAACTACTTTCACGCCGACGTCGTCGCTCCGGTGTGTCACTACAACACGCGGTGGGAGCTGGCGCACGGAACGCCGCAGCACAAGATCCGGGTGATCTACAACGGCGTCGATACCGATGTTTTTCATTGCGGTCCGGCCGAGACCCGTCCCCTGCACGTCATCGCGACGGCGCGCATCGATCCGCTCAAAGACATCGAGACGTTTCTCCGCGTCGCGGCGAGGGTGCGCGAGACGCACCGCGACGTTCGCTTCACCGTCTACGGCGCCGTCGCCGATCGGGAGTATTACGAGAAATGCCTCGCCTTGCGCCGCGAGCTGAACGTCGACGTCGCGATGGGAAACGCGGTTGACGACGTCGTCGCCGCGTATCGCGAGGCGGACGTCGTGCTCCTCACCAGCATCTCCGAGGCATTTCCGTACTCCGTGATCGAGGCGATGTCCTGCGAGCGTCCGGTCGTGGCGAGCGACGTCGGCGGCGTCGGCGAGGCGCTCGAAGAGTGCGGCATGCTCGTACGCGCGCGCGACGCCGAGGGCTTCGCGGCGGCCGTTCGTCAACTTCTTGACGATCCCGCGCTGCGGCAGCGTTACGCAAAGCGGGCGCGCACGCGCGTGCTCGAGGAGTTCCGGCTCGACGACTGCGTCGCCGCGTATCTCGATCTCTACCGTTCGCTCGCGCACATCGAGGTCGCCGCATGAGCGCCATCGACGTCCTCGGCCAGCGCGTCATCGACCGCCTCGGCCTCCCGAAAGACGCCTGGGAGATCGCGGCGCAGCTCGAGGTCGAGGGGATGCGCGACAGCGACGCCCGCACCTACGGCCTCCGCGATCTCTTCGAGCTCGCCCGCGCCATCGAGCGCCGTTTCCGCGCCGGCGCGTACACGTTCTTCGTCGAAGGCGAGGACCCTCGTCCGCGCGTCATCCCGATCGTTCGATTCCTGCGCCGCTACTTTGCCGGCATCGTCTTCGCCGTGCCGATGGCGCTGCAGGCGGCCTCGATGCTCGTCTGGGGATACGGCATCTGGGGGGCGATCCACCTCGAGCTGACGCAGGGCAGCGCCATCGCGCTCGGCTTCATCGCCAGCTACATCGTCGCCGGCGGATTCGCGCAGGCGATCGTCCGCCGCGGTCTCTTCTACATGTACCAGGAGGAGGAGACGCTGGCGCGATGGACCGCGCTCCGCGGCTTCGGCATCGCACTCCGCGCCATGCTCGCGCTGCTCGCCGTCATCCTCCTCGCGAATCTCGTCTTCGAGATCCTCCCATGGTCGATGGCGCTCGTCGCGGCGCTTTACTACGTCGGCCTCGGCACGCTGTGGCTCTCGTGGTCGCTTCTCTATCTCGTCCGAAGGATGGAGATGCTGGTCGTCGTGACGGTCGCGGCCCTCGGCGCCGTACTGCTGGCGGCGAAGGTGTTCGCCGCCTCGCCGATCGTCGCCAACGCGGTCGGTGTCGCGATGGCGGACGCCCTCAGCTTCGCGATCGCCTGGTTCCTGCTCGCGCGCCTCGCGAAGAAGCGCAAACACGAACCGGTGAATCCGCCGCGCATGGCGGTGCTGATCTTCAGCACGTCGCGCTACTTCGTCTACGGCCTGCTGTTCAACGCGTTCCTGTTCGCCGACCGCGTCATCGCCTGGACCACGCGGATCGGCCGCGACGACTTCCCGCCGTACGCGTTCTGGCTGAGCGTCCGTTACGAGCTCGCGATGGACCTCGCGCTCGTCGTCGCGATCGTGATGGGCGGCATGGTCGAGTACGCGATCGAGCGATTCTCGGACAAGCTCGTGCCGCATCAGAAACGGGTCAGAAGCAGCGAGGCCGCAGGGTTCATCGATGACCAACGCGCCGCGCACCGCCGCCGTTCGTGGCAGATCGTCGCCTCTGCCGCCGCAGGTCTCGCGACGGCGTGGGCGCTCTTCTTCGCGTTGCAACGCATTCCGGACGCGCAGTTCCACGCAGCGATCACCGCGACGGCGACGCT
This sequence comes from Thermoanaerobaculia bacterium, assembly GCA_036003305.1. Taxonomy (GTDB): domain Bacteria; phylum Acidobacteriota; class Thermoanaerobaculia; order Gp7-AA8; family Gp7-AA8; genus DASXHZ01. Next base: position 7,275 of record DASYSN010000382.1, on the reverse strand, counting down.
GCGCGTGTTCGCGGTCGCCAGCGTCGCCTACGTCTTCTTCATGTTCGCCGTCCGCAACCTGCTGCTGTTGCTGACGCTCTCGCGCGTCGACGCCGCGGTGCGCTGCCTCGGAACCGCGCTCAGCGTCGACGTCGTCACCGGCTTCGTCTTCAGCCGCGCGATTGGCTACTGGGCCGCCGTCCTGGGGCTCGCCGCCGGCGCGATCGTGCTGATGATCGCGTCGAACCGGGCGCTCCGCCGGACGCTCGACCGCCTCGACTACTTCTACTACGCGGCCTACTGACATGTACGCGCTGCTCGGCATCGACACCGTCGTCCGCATCACCGCCGCGATGCTCTTTCTGTTCGTGGCGGTTCCGGCGCTCGCGTGGCCGCGGCCGCGGCGTTTCTCGCGGCTGGAGTGGTTCTGGTGGAACCTCGGCGTCGGGATCACCGTCCTCACCCTGGCCGGCCAGCTCTTCACCTTCTTCCGGATCGCGGGGCCGTTCACCTATCTCGTGCTGATCGCCGCGATCGCGATCGGCTGCCGCGCCTGGCGCGCGCACATGCCGCCGCAGAAATGGATCGCCGACCGGTACCGGCGCACGGTTCTCTTCGCGCTGCACGTCCTCGATGGACGCGCGAGCCTCCTCCGGCGCATTCGCCGCGCTCTTCGCCGCACGCGAAGCTCGCTCACCCGGACGTATCAAGAGAAGCGCACCGGCATCGCCGTCTGGTCGATCGTCACGATCGCCGCCGCCGCGACGCGCTTGTATCGCCCGTTTGCGACGGCGAACCTCGGCTTCTCCGACACCTACGTGCACCTCTACCTGATGCGCCTTCTCGATCAGGGACGGCAGGTCGATCCGGCGTGGGGGCCGTACCCGCGCGGCATGCACTTCCTCCTCCTCGCGATCCAGCGGCTGACGAACGCCGACACGATCCTGCTGATGAACTTCTTCGGCGCGTTCGCCGGCGTGCTGATGACGCTCTCGGTCGCCTACGCGGCGCGCCGGATTACGCGGCGCAACGCCGCGGCACTCCTCGCCGGACTGGTGTTCGCGACGATGATCGGCGGCAGTCGCCAGTACTTTGTCCTCGGTTCGAGCATCTCCGCCTCGACCGCGGTCGAAGCGCACGAAACCATGCGCCAACCGTACTCCGAGCTCGAGGCGACCGGCGGCGAGTTCGACGTCCTGCTCACCGCGTTCCAGCGTCAGACGTCGACGCTTCCGCAGGAGCTCGCGATCACGCTCCTCTTCCCCGCCGCGCTCTTCCTCCTCGGCTGGCTCCGCACCCGCGACCGCCTCCGCCTCATCGGATTCGCCGGCTGCACCTCAGCCATCGCCGCCATCCACTCCGGCGTCGTCATACCGCTCGTCCTTCTCTGCGCTGCCGCTGCAATCGCAGATCTGGCAACCGGCAACCGGCAACCGGCAACTCTCTTCAAAGCCACACTTACCGGCGCTGGCGCCGTCGCCCTCGGCTCGACGTGGATGCTCGGCTTTCTCTTCTACCGGCGCGTCGTCAACGCCGACAGCCACGTCGGATCGACCGCGCTCTACTACTTCCCGTTCCTCCGCTCCTTCTCCGGTGGCGGAGGCGAGGAGCAGATCGCCTACATGACCGTCACGCCGTTCCTCATCGCGATCCTCGTGATCGCGCTGATCCTAGGGATATACGCCGCGCGGTCGCGCAACGCGCCGGCGCTCTGGATCGCCATCGCATGCGGGATCTTCGCGCTGACGCACGCCGCGTCGACCCTCGGCATCCCGGAGATCGTCGAGGTGCGCCGCAACGTCACCTGGCTCGCCATGTCGATGGCGGTACTCCTCGGCGTCGCGCTGACCCTCCTCCACTGGCGCGCCGTTCCCGCGGTCGCCATCGCCGCCTGGCTGGTGACGCTTCCGAACCTCTTCGGCGACAACATGCGTTCGAGGCTCCTCGACTACTCCGGCTATGGCATGACGACCTACGCCGTACTGATGATGTCGCACGACTTCCAGCCGTTCACCTGGACGCTCGTCAGCTACGGCCAGGAGTATCCGATGGTCCTCGGCCACGGGTTCCACCTCAACGGCGCCGACTTCCTCGACCAGTTCGATCCGTCCGAGGCGCCGCTGAGGATTCCGACACCATACGTGTTCATCGCCGTGGAGAAGAAGCCGCACAAGTTCCAAATCAACAACTGGGCGACGCGATTCGACCGCTCCTCGATCGAGGAACGGCTGCAGACATGGTGCATGCTCTATCGCCTCACCCACACCGACATGCACATCTGGCTGGACGACGACAACGTGCGCGTTTACGAGATCGCGCGGAGCGTGGGGCAAACATGAGCCGCGTGACGCTGAAGAAGCGCGCCGACGTGCACGTCGCCGCCGTCATCCCGGCCTACAACGTCGCCGAGGAGCTGGGCGGCGTGCTGCGCTCCCTGCCGCCTCTCTTCACCACCATCGTCATCGTCGATGATGGCTCGACCGACCAGACGGCGGCGATCGCAGAACGTTACGCGGAGCTCGACCATCGCATCATCGTCGTGCGGCACGAGGTCAACCGCGGCGTCGGCGGCGCCGTGATTACCGGATTCCGGACGGCGGTCGACGCCGGCGCGGACGTGCTCGTGAAGATCGACGGCGACGGACAGATGCCGGTCTGGCTCGTGCCGGAGCTCGTCGAGCCGCTCATCACTGGCCAAGCAGACTACGTGAAGGGGAACCGCTTCCGCGATTTCCGCGCCATCCGTGCGATGCCGCTCGTCCGGCGTTTCGGCAACGTCGCGCTCAGCTTCCTCTCAAAGGCGGCGACCGGCTACTGGCAGTGCTTCGACCCGACCAACGGCTTCCTCGCGATCCGCTCGGACGTCCTCGGCCAGCTTCCGCTGCAGAAGATCGATCCGACGTATTTCTTCGAGACCTCGATGCTCAGCCATCTCTACCTGATCGGCGCGGTCGTGAAGGAAGTGCCGATGCCGGCGCGGTATGCGGGTGAGACGTCGAGCCTGTCGATCGGACGCGTCCTGCGTCAGTTCCCGGCGCGCCTTCTCTGGTCGCTGATCCGGCGGATCGTCCTGAAGAACTTCGTCTACGACTTCAATCTCGAATCGCTCCAACTCGTGACCGGGCTTCCGCTCCTGGTCGCCGGTCTCGTGTTCGGCGCCTGGAAGTGGATCTGGTACGCGTCTCACGAACTCGCGGCGCCGACCGGAACAGTCGTCCTCGCGGCGCTGATGATCATGCTCGGCGTGCAACTGCTGCTGTCCGCGGCGCACCTCGATCTCGAGGCGGTGCCGAAGGAGCCGATCAACCGCGGCGCGATTGACGTCGAAGGAAGGCTTCCGCTCGTTCTGCGAAGCGCGAGTATGGATAGCGGAAGCGACGCTCATAGAAGAGCCGCCCCTGGTGTGGCGGCCGGCTCACGCGGCGGAGATCAGCCGCCCGAGTGAACTCGACGGCCGGCGCGAGGAGCATCAGCGGCGCGAGCGCCAGCCACGTCGATCGTTGCGAGCGATAGAAGCGCGTCAGGAGGACGTTCGCGAGCTTCTCCCGTTGGGTGATCGGCCGCGAAGTCCACCCCTTTCCGATCGGATGGTTCACGCGAAACAGCGGCCCGATCGTGTGGTCGCCGTTGTACAGCGGCAGCTCGGTGCACGGGATGCCGTGCCGGTCCGCGAACGCGGCCGCGACGACAAACGCAGCGTCGTGATCCTGGTGCCCTCCCTCCCACGCCAGCGTGTAGATCTCGTCCGCCGGCGTCAGCGCGGCGAGCGCATCCTCGAGATGGTCCGGCAGCGCGCCGTCGGCGGCGACCGAGGCGAATTCGACTTCCGTGACGCCGAGCGTCGCCAGCGCCCGCCGCGATTCGTTGTTCCGGACCGACGCCGCAACGCGCGACGCGCCGTCAGTCAGATACACGCACCGCACACGATCCCCACGCGCGATGCAGAGCCGGATGCGCGACGCGAACGCGATCTCGTCGTCCTGGTGGGCGAAGACAAAGAGCGTGTCCATTAGAGGTGATCCGTGTCGGCCCACATGACGCGCCACGTCCGTTTCGCCTCGTGCGCGGGGTGCACGAGCAGCCGGAACCAGTGCGGGCCTGGCAGGAAACCGCGCAAGAGGAGAAAGCGAAACGCCGGATGCGCGCGGGAGACGAACGCCGCGATGAGTGTGCACCCCTCGCGTCGCGCGTCGGCGATCGCGCGGCGGAGAAGGTCTCGAGCGGCGCGCGCGTCGCGCCAGGCGAAATCGGCGATCGCGAAGGTGTCGTAGCCCTTCAGCACCGTTCGTCGCGCGACGAGGTACGCCCGATCCCTCACACCGGTGACTCGGTACTGCCAGAGCGGATTGTCGAAGAAGCGCCACGCGAGGAACTCCGGCGTTCGCGCGATGCGGCCCATCCACTCGCAGTCTTCCCGGCGGAGGATGTCGCCGGTCGTTCGACCGGTCGACCGAAACAGAATCGGGCGAATGAGGATGGGTACTCGCTCAGCAGTAACGAAGCCCCCACGTAGCATCGCACTCAGAACAGCGGCTCGGATCTGATACGCCGTCGTGATCGGGAAGTTCGTCGACCTCATCGCGTACGACACGACGCCTGTAAACGCCCCGGTCCCGCGAGCCTCGGGCGCCGTCATCGCATCGACCGCCAACGCAGCCGCGCCGGGCATATCAATCAGCGCAAGATGCGTCGCGAGCCGCCCGTCCTCCTCGCCGACGAAGATGCGCGCGCGGCCGAACTCCCAGTCCCAGAACCGCGGGTCGCGCTTCTCCGGATCGACGTCGCCGAAACAGCGCGCACGAAGATCGAGAATCGCGTCGCGGTCCGCGGAGCTCGCCTCACGGAACTGCATGGAAGTAGACGTCCGACTCGAACGCGGTGACGTCCGGATGCGCCACGAACGCCTCGCCACCGAAGCGGTGCGCGATCTCGAGGATGCGCGGGATCTCCGCCGCGTCATCCGTGTAGTTGAGGTGTATGAACCGGACAGCCGGAAACGACTTCATCGCCGGCTCGATGAGCCGTCTCATGAGCGGCTCGATGCTGTTCCACTCTTCCTTAGGATCGTCCCACGGCCGCTCCGGGAACGCGCCGCCGTGCGGCCAGGTGATCAGGCTCTCCGTCACGTCGTAGTCGACGAACGGAAGGTAGTCCGGCGCGTCGCGGTAACCCTGATTCGTGATGACGATGCCGTGCTTCAGTTGCCTCCGCAACTCGCGCATGAAGCGCGCGAACGCCTGGTCGTAATCGACGCCGGGATGCCGCCGCCGAAACTCGGCCAGCGCTTCGGGGTGGACGCTCTCGTGCGTCGTCGTATCGAGAAACACTCCGTCGTATCCGATCGCCTTCAATCGCTTCGCAATCCGCCGCGGCCGTTGGAACGCGTGCAGCCGTGTCGCGGGATCGTAGTAGAACGCGTCGATGTCCGCCGCCCCGACTCCGCCGCGCAACGGGCGGGTGTTGAGCAGCGCCTCGGCCGGAAAGCTGCCGCGCGACCGGTAAAACGCCACGGCCCACTCATACAGCACCAGCCGCGTCCCACGCCGATGCAGCTCCTCGACCTGCGCCCGCGGCAGCGGATCGTGCGTGACCAGCACGTCGAACTGCCCGAGCCACGCGACCTGCGCCTCGGTGAGCGGCCGCGCATAGTGGAACGCGACGGCGCCGCGCTTTCCCGCGTGTACGGGAACTGCGAGCGTCATCGCAACCAAGGCGAGTGCGGTACTACGCGTTGACACCGTTCCGCACGATACGCGCGACGTCATCCACGAGGTCGGCGGGGTCGACGGGTTTCGTCAGATACCCGTTGAACATGCCGTCGCCGGCCTGCGCGGCGGCGGGGAACGCGCTGAGGACGATCAGCTTCACGCCATCGAGCTCCGGCCGCGAGCGAACCTCCCGCGAGAACGCGTAGCCGTCCATCACCGGCATCGCGATGTCCGTGATGATCGCGTCGGGACGCGCTCGGGTCAGCGCCGTGAGCGCCGCCATGCCCGACTCCACCGCCGTAACGTCCGCCCCGGCGGACATCAGGATGGCGCGGATGAGGCCCCGCGCCTCGGTGTCGTCGTCCACCAGCATCAGCGAGACGCCGCGCAGACGGTCGGGTGAAATGGTGCGGATCGGCCTGTCGACACCCGGCGCGAACGGCGCGTCCATCGGCTCCGTCGCAACCGCGGCAACGGGCAGCGTCACCGTGAACGTCGCCCCCTTGCCGCGCCCCGGACTCTCCGCGGCGATCGTCCCGCCGTGTGCCTCCACGATGTACCGCACGATCGAGAGGCCGAGGCCAAGGCCGCCGTGCACGCGCGTCTGCGGGTTCTCGGCCTGGCGGAACGGCTCGAAGACGTGCGGCAGGAACTGCGGATCGATCCCCTCACCGTTGTCGGCGACCGTGATCTCCACATGCGACGACGTCCGCCGCGCGCTCACCTGGACGACTCCGTGCTTCGGCGTGAACTTCACCGCATTCGTGAGGAGGTTCCACACCACCTGCTGCAGGCGCGTCGGGTCAGCCACCATGAATCCGAGCTGGGGCGAGAAGTTCGTCTCGATGCGGACCTGGCGCGCGGCCGCCGTCGGCCGCACGGCGTCAATGGAGCCGTTGATGACGCTCTCGACGTTCATACGCTCGCGCGTCAGCCGCATCTTTCCCGACACGATGCGCGAGACGTCGAGCACGTCGTCAATGAGCCGCGCCTGGAGCTGCGCGCCGCGCGCGATCGACGCCACCGCCTCGCGGAACATCGCATCGCCCGGCGTCATCGTCGGGAGCAGCCGCGCCCAACCGAGGATCGCCGTCATCGGAGTGCGCAGTTCGTGCGACAGCGTCATCAGGAACTCGTCCTTCGCCCGGTTCGCCTCCTGCGCCACGCGGAACGACGCCTCGGCGCGGCGCCGCTCTTCCTCTGCTGTCAGGCGTGCCTCGCGCTGTTGCAGGAGCGCACGCTGCGTCTCCTCCGCCTGCTTTCGCTCCGTGATGTCGCGCGTCACCTTCGCGAACCCGCGGAGGTGGCCTGCCTCGTCATGGACCGCGGTGATGACGACGTTCGCCCAGAATCGGGTGCCGTCCTTGCGCAGACGCCATCCCTCTTCTTCGTAGACGCCGTACTCCCTGGCGATCTCGAGCTCGCGCGGCGGCTTGCCGCTGCGGATGTCTTCCTCGGGATAGAAGATCGAGAAGTGCTTCCCGATGATCTCTTCGGCCGTGTAGCCCTTGATGCGATGGGCGCCTGCGTTCCACGAAGCAATGTAGCCGTTCGGGTCGAGCATGAAGATGGCGTAGTCCTGCACGTT
>DASYSN010000381.1:0-1649 GCA_036003305.1 Thermoanaerobaculia bacterium | reverse complement strand
GCGAGCGTCAGGGCGGTCTGCGTGACCTTCCAGTCCCACACCTCGGCGAGGACGATTCGCCGATCGTGTGGTTGATCGCGCGTTCGGAGCATCAGCGCGGCGATCGCCATCAGCACGGAGAGCGTTGCCATCTCGGCGCAGAGAGCGAACCAGCCGAAGTGAAACACGCCGAGGCCGATGGCGGGGGCGGCGGCAATCGCGAACTGGCTGGCGAGACCAGCGATGGCGACGCCTTGCGTGCGACGGCTCTCGGGGATGAAGTCGTGCACGAGTATCGCGGAGCTCGACGCGAGGATCGACGACCAGATCGAGCCGTGAATCAGGCCGATCACCAGCAGAAGCGCGAGGTTGGTGACGATGCCGTACAGGCTCGAGAAGACGATGAACAGCAGCGAGGCGGTGATCAGCGTTCGCCGCCGTCCGAAGTGGTCGCCGAGCGAGCCCATCACCGGCGCGGAGAAGGCGCTCGCGAAGGTGTAGACCGAGAGGAACCATCCGGCCTGCGCCGTCGTCCCACCAAGGTCGAGGATGCGGAACGGGATGACTGGAAGAAGCTGGAACGCGGAGAAGAACGTGACGAATGAGAAGGCCCACATCCCCCAGAATCGGGCGGTGAAGAGCGGTTCGCGGGAGGGGAGATCGACCACGAGCCGATTCTGTCACGGAGCGGCGGACGCCCTCGTCCGCCGGCACGCTGGGGCGGACGAGGCGTCCGCCCCTCCAACAAACACGAAAGAATGTTCCGCGTATCACAAGCGTTGAGCACGGCGATGAGAGTGAAACGTGCCGAAAAGTACGGATTCTGCTCCGGCGTCCGCATCGCGGACCTGAAGGTGAAGCGCTTCGCCTCGGCCGGAGGACGCGGGGCGATCCTCGGCCAGGTCGTGCACAACGAGCGCGTGGTCGAGGAGATGGAAAACCTCGGCGTCCGGACGGTCGATGAGATCGCGTCGGTCAGCGAGCCGACCATAGTCTTCTCCGCGCACGGCGTGCCTCCGTCGTTCCACGAAGCGGCGAAGTCGCGCGGCCTGAACGTGCTCGATACCACCTGCAAGTTCGTCTACGACATCCACCACGAGTCGAAGGACGCGCTGGCGGCCGGCTTCCACCTCATCTTCGTCGGCGATCCGAAACACCGCGAGGTGATCGGCTACACGCGCGACCTCGACCCGACGACGTACCACATCGTCCTGACGATCGACGACGTCGAAGCGGTCGACTGGTCGCAGTACGAGAAGGTGAAGGTCTTCTACCAGACGACGCTGAACTCGGAAGACTTCGAGAACGTCGTCCAACGGATCGAAGCCCGCGCGCACCGCGTGGAGCGCGCCGACACGATCTGCTATGCGACCAAGCAGAACCAGGACGCGGCGCGGGTGCTCGCGGACGACCCCGAGATCGACGTCATCGTCGTCATCGGCGGCAAGAAGAGCGCGAACACCAAGCACCTCTGGGAGATCTGCCGCGAGACGAAACCTTCGTACCTCGTGCAGGGGGCGGACGACGTCGATCCCGAGTGGTTCAAGAAGGCCGAAGTGGTCGGTGTGACCGCGGGAGCGTCGACTCCCGACTACGTGATCGAGGAAGTCGAACGCCGCATCGCTCTGTTATGACCGGAGCACGATGAAGGTCATTCGGAATGTGCTGCT
>DASYSN010000380.1:0-3212 GCA_036003305.1 Thermoanaerobaculia bacterium | reverse complement strand
CGCGAATGACGTGATACAGCGATAACAGCGCACCGTGGTAGACGCCCCAAAGGAGAAATCCCGGCGTCAGGCCGTGCCACGCGCCGACGATCGTGAAGGTCACGAGGTAGCTGATGACTGCGATGGCGATCGGCACGCGCCGGAGCGGTGTTCCGAAGAGCCAGCGGCCGGTTGGGGTGAAGACGGAGTCGCGTACCCACTGCGAGAGCGTGATGTGCCACCGCTCCCAGAACTCCCGGATGTTCTTCGCCACGTACGGCGCGCGGAAGTTCTCCGGCAGCACGATGCCGAGCGTTCGCCCGAGACCGATGGCGATGTCGGAGTAGGCGCTGAAGTCGAGCCAGATCTGCAGCGAGTAAGCGAAGACGATCACCCAGGCGTGATTCGTCGAGGAGACCCACGCGCTCTCCGCCACCGTCTGGCTGAGGATGTCGGCGAGAAAGAACTTCTTCGAGAGGCCGAAGAGGATGCGGAGGAGTCCCGCGTAGACGTTCTCACTCGACGGCTCGGCGCCGTGAACGGCTGCGACGAACTGCGGATAGCGCTTGATCGGGCCGGCGATCCGCGCCGGCGCGAAGAAGACGAACGCGAGGAGGCCGCCGAGCGAGACCTTCTCGATCCAGCCACGGCGGCGTTCGAGAATGACGTGCAGCAGTTCGAACGCGAGATACGAAAAGCCGAGCGGGACGAGGAGCGACAGTTTGAAGTACGCCAGCAGCGCGACGGTCGCGATCGCGACGATCCACGACATCCGCCGGAAGAAGGTCAGCAGCGCCAGTGCGAGCACGACCGCGGAGAACGGACCGGCATAGACCAGATAGAACGCGGCGCCCCAGAAAGTCAGCACCGCCGGCCGGTATTTGCGCGGCACGAGATAGAAGGTGATCCAGCAGCCGAGGAACAGCGCCACGAACCGCAGTTCGGTGAAGATCATCGCACTTCCTCGTGCGCCGCGAGGGCCTGCGCCACCGCCGCGGATGACGCGGGGACGAGGTGCTGGCCGTCGAAGGTCACCGCCGGCGGCACGTGAACGATGATCGTCTCGGCATATGGGGCGTAGGCCGCGTTGAACGCAGCGTCTTCGCCGTCGGTCGCGTTGTTCGTCCACTCGAATTCGAGAAAGACGACTCGCTTGTGGTGCGCGCGAGCGAGCGCGGCGAGGTCGTTCTTGATCCTCTGCTGTCCGTTCTGAGCGAGGACCGGCCCCGGCTTGCGCGGCGCCCGCACGGAGACCTCGCCGCGGATCGCCGGCCACGCTTCAGCCGAATGCGTCGCGTGGAGCGCCTTCAGCGGATCCTTCTTGTGCATGTAGACGAAGACGCGCGTCGACGTGCCGAAGAGCGCGGCCTGCAGGCGATAGTTGTCCGCGTAGAGGTGCCACACGCGCCCCAGCCACGACTCCAACCGCGTCTCGACGCGGTTCGGTGCCTCGAGGTGGAAGCGGCGCAGGTCGGAGTCATCGACCGGGATCAGCGACGGCAGGAGTGGATTCGCCTCCCCGCCGACGACCTGCACGTACAGGACGTCGACCGAGTCGATGATGTCCTTCGCGACGAGATAGCTCGTCCCGAGCTCCTGTCCGTTCACGGCCGCGTTGTAGACGCGCGCGTCCGGCTGCAGCTTCTGGAATTGCGCCGGCACCGCGTCCTCCGGTTTGAGGAAGTAGCCGAAGATCATGGAGTTGCCGAAGAAGACGACGCGCCGGTGCGGATGCTGAGGGTGATCGCGCAGATATTGAACGAGGGGGCCGAGGGCAAAGAGGTCGGAGTTTTCGAACCGGAACGCGCGCGTTCCTTCGTAGTGCCTGCGCTCGAGATGCTCGAGCACGAACGGCACCGCCTGATCGATCGCGATCAGCCAGAACAGGATCAGCACGAGCCGGCGTTTCACGCGAGCGCCTTGATCGCCTCGGACAGACAAATCATCGCGCCGTCTTCCTGCCGGCGGATCGTGTAGCGGAAGCCGAGCATGTCCGGATGCGCGGCGCTCCGGAGAACGGTGACGTCGATGGTGAGCGTGTCGTCGACGGCCGCGTTGCCGTAGTACGCGATGCGCCGGTGGCGAAGCGAGCGCTCGCGCTCCTCCGGAACGGCGCGCCGCTCCGCGATGTCCATGAACGCGACGTAGTTCGCGAAGTAGACGAGCCCCGCGCCGTTCGTGTCGCGATCGACGTCGATTGCGTAGGTGAGCGTAGACGTTCGCTCCAGCAGCCACTCTTCATCGAGCACGCCGAGTGTTCCGCTCTCGCTCGCCGCGCGTGTGAGGTGGTACGGATTCTCCTCGTTCGGCAGCGGCGGAAGGTTCTCAAAGCCGGTCTGTGCCGGCGGCGCCACGCGCAGCCGGCTGTTGCCCTGCTCCGGCGTGATGAAGATGTTCGCGAATCGGATCGACGGGGAAGTGGCGTCATTCAGCCGCTCCGGCCGATCGAAACGGACGCGTCCCTCGAATGCGATGTTCTTGAACGCTCGGAGATCGATGGCGAAACGGACGGTGTCGTCGAGGCGGAACGACTCGAGCGGCGCGGACGCAGGGATCACCGTCTCGATGTAGTAGAAGCTCGCGTACACCTCGCCGCCATCGACGGTCCGCAACGAGGAGAGCGGCAGGCCCGCCGCCGCCGCGATCGACTGCCATTGGAAGTGTCCCGCGAACTTCAGCATCAACTGCTCCGCGAAGAAGCGGTGATTCGTGTGCGGCAGCCCGAGCGTCAGATCGTACGTGTACGTCATGGGCGCCGTGCGCGCTCCACGAGCGCCATGATGTGATTGACCGTCTCGAACTCCGTCGGCCGCAGCCGTGTCGGATCGAGCACGATGCCGAATGTGTCTTCGAGAAACGCGATCACCTCGAGCACACCGAACGAGTCGATGATTCCCGTCGACACCAGCGGATCGTCGAAGCCCAGCTTGCCGCCCTTGATGGCAGCGCGGAAGCGTTGCACGACAAACGCGGCGATCTGCTGCTGATCAGCGGCCTCCATTTCAGCTGTGCTGCTTCTGCTCCTCGATCCACCGGCTCACATTCGACTCGAGCACGTCGAGAGGAACGGCGCCGGAGCCGAGGACCGTGTCGTGGAAGGCGCGGACGTCGAACCGCGTGCCGAGCGCGTGCTCGGCGCGCGCGCGCAACTCCTTGATCTTCAACTCGCCGAGCTTGTACGAGAGCGCCTGCGCCGGCCACGAGATGTAGCGGTCGACTTCCGTCTCGACTTC
>DASYSN010000379.1:0-3484 GCA_036003305.1 Thermoanaerobaculia bacterium | reverse complement strand
TTCCAGTACGAGATGACGCAGCAACTCCCCGAGGACTTCGACATCGTCGAATCGGGCAAGCGCGCCATCGACCGCGAGACGCTGATGGCGACCGCCGACATGAAGAAGGGTCTCGGCAACCTCGCCACGATCTCGACGACCGCGCCTTTCGTCGGTCTCTTCGGAACGGTCGCCGGCATCATCCACGCGTTCCAGGGGATGGCGATCACCGGGTCGGGCGGACTCGGCGCCGTTTCCGCCGGTATCGCCGAGGCACTCGTCACGACGGCGTTCGGCCTCTTCGTCGCGATCCCGGCGGTGTGGCTGTACAACTACTTCCTCAACAAGGTCGACCGATTCACCGTCGAGATGTCGAACTCGTCGTCCCAGCTCGTCGATTACTTCATCAAGAATGAAGCGCGGGCGCGGACACGGGCTGCGGCGGCGACGGCTCGGGCGTAGCGGGAGGTCGCGATGGCGTTTGGTGCCGGCGGCGGCAGCCCCGACGAAGTCAAGAGCGAGATCAACGTCACGCCGCTGGTCGACGTCTGTCTCGTGCTGCTCATCATCTTCATGGTCGTCACGCCGATGCTGCAGCAGGGCGTCGATGTTCTACTCCCCGAGGGGCCGCACGCCGAGAAGAAGCCGGGGAAGCAGGAAGACCTCATCATCTCGGTCAAGCAGGACGGCACCGTTTTCGTCGGTCAGGATTGGATTCCCGACGCGAAGCTCTCCGCTTACCTGAAATCGGAGCACGACAAAGATCCGAGCCGCGCCGTGATGATGAAAGCCGACAAGCGGATCAACTTCGGGAAAGTGCGCATGGTCATGAAGGCGGCGAACGACGCCAACTTCGGCGGCGTCTCCTTCCTGACGCAGAACCAGCAGGCCGGCGAACAGATCGCGAAGCATGGATTGTGACGCACCGCCAGGTGCACTAAGGAGTACGACGAATGGGATTCGGCGGTAGCAGCGCGGGCTCCGGCGTCCGGAGCGAGATCAACATCACGCCGCTCGTCGACGTGGTGCTGGTGTTGCTCATCATCTTCATGGTCGCGACGCCGATCCTGCAGATGGGCCTCGACGTCGAGGTGCCGCCGAAGGTCGAGATCACCGGCACACCTCCTCCCTCGGAACAGAATCAGCTCGTGATCACGGTCAAGCACGACGGCATCTACCTGAACGCCGCGAAGATGGCGACACCTCAGGATCTCGCGAACGCGATCGGCGCGCAGATGCGCGGCCGTGCGCCGGCAGACAAGGTGGTCTTCATCAACTCCGAGGACCAGATCGCGTTCGACCAGTCGGTCATCGCGATGGATGCCGCGCATCAGGGCGGTGCGATCAAGATCGGCTTCCTCACCGACGCGCCGAAGTGACCGGTCGCCGCGACCGCGTCGTTCTTCTCATCGCGATCTTCAAGGTCGCAAAGGCGATCACCCTCATCGCCGCCGGAATCGGGGCGTTCCGGCTGCTCGATCCCGCCGTCGCCGCGCGCGTCGAGGGGTGGCTCGCGCAAGTCCAGCTCGCGCCGGGACGCCGGATCATCGGGTTCCTCTCCCGTGCGGACGACCGGAAGATCGAGGCCCTCGGCGGCCTCGCATTCGCCTACGCGATTCTCTTCCTCGTAGAAGGCACCGGCCTGCTGATGCGGAAACGCTGGGGCGAGTGGTTCACGATCATCATCACCGGATCGCTTCTCCCCTTCGAAATCTACGAGATTTTCAAAGGCGTGAGCGCCGCGAAGGTCGCGACGGTCATCGTCAACGCTGCCGTCGTGATTTATCTCGTGATCCGCGTCCGTAAACGGGTAAACTCTCCTCAGTCCCCGAAAATCGGCTGAAGAGGAGATTGTGCATGATCACGCTGGGCATGCTTTGGCTCCCGATCCTTGTCTCCGCGGTGATCGTATTCATCGCGAGCAACATTCTCTGGATGGTGCTCCCCTTCTGGCATCACAAGGACTACAGCCACCTCGCCACCAGCGACGAAGTCGTCGCCAGTCTCAAAGACACGCCGTCAGGGCAGTACATGGTGCCGTCGATGAACTGGGGAAAGATGACCGACGAGCAGAAGGCGGCCGTGCAGAACGGCCCCGGCGGATTGCTGCTGCTCCGCAATCCGATGCAGTTCTCGATGGGCGCGGCGCTGGGGGGCTACTTCCTCTTCAACGTCGTCGTGATCGCGATCATCGCCTACCTCGGCTCCTTCTCCCTCGGCGTCGGAGCGAAGTATCCGCAGGTCTTTCGCGTGATCGCGTCCGCCGGCATCCTCGGCTACTCCTTCCACACCGTCAGCGACTCGATCTGGTACGGCCGTCCGTGGTCGTCGACGGTCAAGTTCATCATCGACGGCATCATCTACGGCCTCCTGATCGGCGGCACGTTCGGCTGGCTCTGGCCGAAGTAAGTCGTCAGTCCTCGGTCCTCGGTCCTCAGACTTCCGAGGACTGAGGACCGAGGACCGAGGACTCGTTGGCGGAGGCGTGTCGGAATCGAACCAACCCTTCGACGCTTCCGCGCCGAAACAACGGTTTTGAAGACCGCGGGAGCCACCAGACCCCATTCGCCTCCGTGAGAGAGCACCGAGTGGAACAGCGTACACCGCGGTTGTCATCCCGCGGTTAAACTGCGCGAACGGATGTCGCTGCTCCTTCCCATCTATGCGTTCGCCATCGGCGCGATCGTCGGCAGCTTCCTGAACGTCGTCATTCACCGCTACCCGAGGGAAGAGTCGATCGTCTTTCCGCCGAGCAAGTGCCCGCAGTGCAGCATGGCGATCAAGCCGTATGACAACATCCCGATCGCTAGTTGGGCGGTCCTGCGCGGGCGCTGCCGCGCCTGCCGCGCGCCGATCTCGCTGCGCTACCCGCTCGTCGAGCTCGCGAATGCGCTCTTCTACCTCGCAATCTTCTACCGCACGGGAGTGAGCGTCGCGTTCATTCCGATCGCCGCGATCGTCTCGATGTTCATCGTCCTGATCTACATCGACGCCGAGATCCAGATCCTGCCCGACGTCATTGACCTCCCGGGGATCGCGATCGGCGTCGCGATCGCCTACTTCGGCCTCGGAGAGCTCACGAGCGGCCTCGTCCTCGCCCATTCGCTGATCGACTCACTCCTGGGCGCGGTCATCGGCGCCGGCGTGCTGCTGACGATCGCGCTCGCCTACAAGCTCCTCCGCCACATCGACGGAATGGGCCTCGGCGACGTGAAGATGCTCGCCATGATCGGCGCGCTGATGGGCGCCGAAGCGTTGCTGCCGGTGCTCCTGATCGCCTCGATCAGCGGCGCCGTCTGCGCCATCCCGCTCGCCGTACGCCACGAGAAAGGGATGCAGCTCGCCATCCCCTTCGGCGTCTTCCTGGGCTTCGGCGCGTTGGCCGTCCTCTTCTTTGGCTCTACACTCTGGAACTCGTGGCTGAACGCGCTCGCCATCCGCTGACGCCGCCGCTCTCGTTTCGCCGCGACGTTCGGCTCTTTCTCGGCGTCCTCACCGGGTTCCT
>DASYSN010000378.1:0-2460 GCA_036003305.1 Thermoanaerobaculia bacterium | reverse complement strand
ACCAGCTCCACGCCCGGTTGAACCATCTCGCCTTCCTTGCAATTCACGGCGGCGACGGTCCCGGCGCGCGGGGCGGTGAGGGTGTGCTCCATCTTCATCGCTTCGAGAATCAGGAGCGGAGCTCCCTTTTCAACAACAGCGCCCGATTCCACATAGAGCTTGAGCACGACGCCGGGCATCGGCGCCTCGAGCGAGTGGTCGCGGTGGCGTGCCCCCTTCCGCGCGCTCTTCTCGCGCAGCTCGACGATGTACGTCTCGCCGTCGAGCGCGAAGTGGATCCGATCACCGCTCAGCGCGAACGGAACGAACACGGTCCGATCGCCGAGACGAATCTCCGCTTCGTTGCCGCGGATCGCGATGACCTCGACCGGCTCAGACATGTCGCGAACCGGGAGAATCAAGCGCCACCCCTGACGCGCAGAGCGGGCACTCGCGCTCGTCATATGTCTCGAGCGCCAGCGACATGAGCGACTCGTACGGCGCGTCGAACGGATTCGTCTTTCCGCTCCGATTCAGGATCGAGGCGAAGCCGGCGACGTGTCCGCCGTGTTTCGCGATGACGTCCGCCGTTTCGCGCGTCGACTTGCCGGTCGTGACGACGTCCTCGACGATCACCACCGGCTCGCCCTCGGCCAGCCGGAACCCGCGACGCAACGTCATCGCCCCCTCTTTCCGCTCTGTGAACACGAACGGAATCCCGAGAGCCTCAGCAACCGTATAGCCGACGATCACGCCGCCGAGCGCCGGAGCAACGATCTTTTTCGGTGCGAGGCCACGCACTTTCCCGGCCAGCGCCTCTCCGATCGCCTTTGCGTTCCTCGGGTGCTCGAGCAGCAGCGCGCACTGCACGTAATTCGGGCTGTGCAGGCCGGACGAGAGGCGAAAGTGGCCGCTGAGCAGCGCGCCGGTTTCGCGGAGAAGTGCCGGGAGATCAACTGCCATATCAGCTGGCACGGGGGCCGAGAATAGAATGGCGCTCACCATGGGTCAACTGACAGAACAGATCCGCGCCGATCTCACCGCCGCGATGAAGGCGCAGGAGAAGGAGAAGATCTCCACGCTCCGCATGGTGCAGTCGGCGATGAAGTACGAACAGATCAGCGCCGGCCACGAGCTCTCCGACGAAGAGGCGATGAGCGTCCTCCGCAAGGCGGTCAAGCAGCGTCAGGACTCGATCGAGCAGTACCAGAAGGCGAACCGTCCGGAGCTCGCGGCGAAAGAACAGTCCGAGATGGACTTCATCAAGACCTACCTTCCGCCGGAGCTGAGCGAAGCCGACCTCGAGGAAGGCGTCCGCGCCATCATCGCGTCGACCGGCGCGCAGTCGAAGAAGGACATGGGCAAGGTCATGAAAGAAGCGACCGCGCACTACAAAGGCCGCGCGGACGGCAAGAAGATCCAGGAAATCGTTTCCCGGCTGCTCCCTTAGGTCATGCTCCCTCGCTACGCGCGTCAGGTCCGCCTTCCCGAATTCGGTGAAGAGGGCCAGCGTCGCCTGACAAACGGCTCCGCGCTCGTCATCGGCGCGGGGGGCCTCGGGAGCCCGATCGCGATGTACCTCGCGGCGGCGGGCGTGGGGCGGATCGGGCTCGTCGATTTCGATGTCGTCGACGAGACGAACCTGCACCGGCAGCTTCTCTACGGTGTCAACGACGTCGGACGACCGAAGGTCGAGGCGGCGCGGGAACGCTTGCTCGAGATCAATCCGGACGTGCGCATCGAACTCCATCAAACGGCGCTCTCGTCGGAGAACGCGCTGGAGATCCTCCGCGACTACGACGTCATCCTCGACGGCACCGACAACTTCCCGACGCGCTATCTCGTCGACGATGCCTGCACGCTGCTGCACAAGCCGAACGTCTACGGCTCGGTCTTTCGCTTCGAAGGACAGGTCTCCATCTTCGACGCGGACCGCGGCCCGTGCTACCGCTGCCTCTACCCCGAGCCGCCGCCGCCGCACCTCGTTCCGAGCTGCGCCGAGGCGGGCGTGCTGGGGGTGCTGCCGGGCGTGATTGGAATGCTGCAGGCGACGGAAGCGATCAAGCTCCTTGCGGGCATCGGCGAGCCGCTGATCGGCAAGCTGCTGATGTACGACGCGCTGGCCGGATCATTCCGGCGGCTCACGATCCCGAAGAACTGTCAGGCGCATGCGCCCGTAAGGCATCTCATCGACTACGAAGGATTCTGCAACCCGATGGACATCAACGCACAGCAACTGCACGAGCAGCTCGAGCACGGCGACGACCTCTACCTCCTCGACGTCCGCGAGCCGCACGAATGGAATACCGGCCACCTCACCAACGCGATCCACATCCCGATGCGCGAGGTCCCCGCGCGCCTCGCCGACATCCCGCGCGACCGCGACGTCGTCGTCATCTGCCGCTCGGGCGCCCGCAGCGCCAACGTGCAGCAGTTCCTGAAAGCGAACGGCATCACCCGCGTGCGCAACCTGATCGGCGG
>DASYSN010000377.1:0-8617 GCA_036003305.1 Thermoanaerobaculia bacterium | reverse complement strand
GAGCGCACGCGCGATCGCTTCGTGATGGGATGAGGCGCCGAGGGCGCGCAGCTCTTGACGACGCGCAACGCGCGTCTCATGGCGATCGAAACGGTAGAACGACGCTGGCTCGAGATCGAATCCGTCGCTGACCAGCAACAGTGTCCGCAGCGATCCTGCGGCGGCGCTCGGATAACGACTGAGCCAGCCGACGAGCGCATCCTCCCGAGTGCGTAGCACCGCCGATTCGCGGCGCGCCCGCATCTCGATCTGATCGCTGCGCCACGCGGTCTCCGTCCGGGCTTGTGCCGTGTATTCGGTTTCCTTCGACAGGTCGTTCGCCGCGAAGGCCGTCCGGATTTGCGTCACCTCGTCTTCACCCGAGATTTCGTTCCCGAGCTTCTCGAGAAAAGCGCGCAGCGCGATCGGATCGCGCGTCGGGCCGAACAATGAGTGCGGACGAGGGTAGTCGGTGACCACCTCTACCGCTCCGGCGGCGAGCACGCTCTCAACCTCGGACGCCAGCGACCGGAGCGCCAACCGAAGCCCTTTCGTCGACGACAGCGACTGTTGAAGGAAGACGACCACCTGGCCGTTGCGCATGAGGTGATCCTGCGAAGGCCCCGCGGCCTGCGTGTAGTCGACGCCGATGACGTTCTGCGGCGTGCCGTTCTCGAGGACGATGAAATCTTCGGGGCCGAGGCCGCGCGGGACGTGACCGGTCGCGTCACGAACGGACGCCGCCAGCTCGATCGCGTGAACTTCGACGCGGGCCTGCAGATCCGGTCCGCCGGCGGTACCGTGACCCGCGAGAGTCTCGATGGAACCTGGGCCGGCCGCTGTGACCGCGACCTCAGACGGCAGATAGTCGCCGTCGACCCAGACGATGCGTTGTGACCGCAGCGATTGATTCAGTGCGTCGAACGCGCTGCGGAACGCCTTCGGCGAAGAGACGTCGACGACGTCGCCCCACTCCCGCGCCGCTTCCGGCTGCGCAAAGCTCCAGACGAACAGCGGCACGCCGATGGCGCGAAGGTACTCGGATGCCTGCCGCGGCGAGAGCTCACTCTCATCGTGCTGGCGTCCTCCGATGAGAAGGACGACGGCCCGCGGCCGCTGCGTCGCCGCCGCCCGCAACCCCGCCGTGGCAACCGCGTCCGCGTACTGCAGGTGTGCGGCGGACCGCCGAGCAGCCACACGAGCCATGACTGCTTTCAACTCGTTCGCCGTCGCAAATTCGAACGGACGTGTCAGCGGCAGGATGTAGGTCCGCAGTTTCGTCGTCGTCGCGGCCGTCATCGGCCAGACGAACCGCCCCTGCGGTTTGCCATGGCGCAGCGCGAAATCGCTCGATTCGGCGAGCGGGTTCGGCACGGCGCCGCCGGCTCTGCCGAACTCCAGACCGCCGATCGCTCCGCCGTTGGACGGATCTCTGATGATGATCACGTCTCCCGGGACATCGTCGACGCCGGCTACGTCTGCCGCGCCATTCGACGTGGCGAGCCACTCCTTGGCCGTGGCGGTGGTCAGTGCAGCGTTCTGCGTCAGCATCCGAACCGGGATTCCGGTGAGGCTTCGTCCAGTCTGCGCTTCCAGTCCGCCGAACGCGATCTCCGTCTCCGCCACTGACCCGTTGGGCGCCTTGACTCGCGCGCGGAGCACGTGCGGACGAGCCGCGTCGACGTTTGCGATGTCCGCGGTCAGATTCGAATCGAGCGCCAGCGGCTCGCCATCGAGGGTCAGCGTAGCGGCCGCCGGCTTGTCCGATTCGACGCTCCGCCAGAGCAGGTGCGCCTTCGCCGTCCGTCCGTCCGCGCCCCGCTCCAGCAGGATCGCCGTCTCCGCGGACCTCCTCGGCACGTTGATCGTCTGTTCCGCGCGTGCGAGCTCATGTCCTGCCGCGTCCATCGCAATGGCGGTCAGCCGGTGCGGCAGCAGATGGTCGCCAACGTCAATCGTCGTCTTCCACGGCGGCGCGGCGATGACGCCACGGACCGTGTCATCGAGCCGCAGTTCGATGTGGTGAACCGGACCGGTGACGCGCAGTTCCACCGGCTGACTGCCGAGCGTCAGGCCGAGGAACAGCGTCACGAACGCGATCTGGGTCACCTGCGGAATGACATTCTGAAGTACTCCCGACGTCCCGGCCATGCTCTTGCACGCGCCGCTCGCCGAAATGAAGAAGCGAAGCCTCGTGGCGCCCGCGTCGTCCGCGTTCGCGTTCGTGTTCACGATGGGCATCGTCAATCTCTTCGGAGACATGACGTATGAAGGCGGCGCCGGAATCAACGGGCCATTTCTCGGCGCACTCGGCGCGAGCGCGGCCGCCATCAGCATCATCGCCGGCTTCGGCGAGTTTCTCGGCTACAGCCTTCGATCCGTCGCCGGATGGATCGCCGACAGGACCGGGAAGTACTGGCCCGTAACGTTCGTCGGCTACACGATCAATCTCCTCGCCGTGCCTGCGATGGCGTTTGCCGGGAGTTGGAAGACCGCAGGCGCGCTCATTTTCGCGGAACGGATCGGACGCGCGATCCGCAAGCCGACGGTCGAGGCGATGCTGTCGTATTCGACGGGGAAGCTCGGCAAGGGCTGGGTCTACGCGCTCAATACCGCGTTGGACGAGACCGGCGCGACGGTCGGGCCGCTTCTCATCGCACTGGCGCTGTACCACAAGGTCAGTTTTCGAACGTCGTACAAGCTGCTGCTGATCCCCGCCGTCCTCACGCTTCTTTGCGTGACGGTGGCGCGACTGATCTTTCCGGTCCCGTCGTGTCTGGAGGAGAAAGGCGCCCGAACGGCGCAGGCGAAGGGATTTACGGCGGCGTTCTGGCTCTACATGGTCGCCGCTGCATGCTTCGGTGCGGGTCTCATGAGCTTCGAATTCGTGTCGTACCACCTCTCCAGCAGGAGGACGGTCACGGAACAATGGATTCCGCTGTTTCTCGCGGCGGCGACGGCGGTGGGCGTCGTCGCCAGTCTGGTTCTTGGCCGGCTCTACGATCGCTTCGGGTTGCCGGTCTTACTCGCCGCGGTCTTCGTTGCCGCACTGTTCTCACCGTTCGTTTTCCTCGGTGGTTTCGCGGTGGCACTGTTCGGACTCCTGCTGTGGGGAGTCGGGTACGCGGTGCAGGACACGCTTCTGAAGGCCATCGTCGCGACGGTGTTGCCCGAGGGAAGAAGAAACTTCGCGTTCGGCCTGTTCTACACCGGCTACGGTGGCGGATGGCTCATCGGAAGCATGACCGCGGGCTTGCTCTACAGACACTCCATCCCGGCCGTGATCGCGTTCTCGATCGCAGTCCAGATAACATCCATCCCGATTTTCGTGATGGCGCACCGGAAACGACTGTCGTGATGGAGCGCGGGCGTGTCGCCCGCGCTCCGTGTTCGACGGAGACTTAGGGGTACTGAGGCGCGTAGCCGGTCATCTGCACCCAGCCGGTGTCGGTGTGTACCCACACGGTGCGCAGCGTCGGCGGGTAATCGGAGACGACGCCGAAGAAGTAGCTGGTCTCGCCGCCACCGGGATAGCTGCCGCCGTACACGGGATTGAGAACCCAGTAGGTGTAGCCGCCGGAGAGGAACGCGCTCGTCACACCTTTCGTGCCGAGACCGCCGCTGGTTACGTTGAAGACGTCGTCGGTGGCGACGGAGTCGAAGTTGTAGTCGTACTGGCGGAGCGGACCAAAGCTGTAGATCGCCAGCTCGTCGGCGTAGGGAATGTACGTGATGCCCGCGACCTGTGTGAGGTCGATGCGGTACTCGTAACACCATTTGCCGGCGGCCGTGGAGCCGGCCTGCCCCTGGAAGATGCGCGACTGCAGCTTCGCCGCGCCGCCCATGAATGACGCGGAGTAGTCGGTCACGGTGATCGTGCACGGGTTCGCCGTGGTGAAGATGCAGTTGTACTGCGGCGCGGACGTGTTGACGACGTTGAGCGCCATCGCGGGAACCGCCAGCGCGGCGGCTAATACGAAGAAAGACACACTACGAGCAGAGAAACGCAACATGGATGGATTCCTTCCTTTCAGATACGTAGTGACGAAGGAAGGGAAATCGTTTCAGTGACCTTGCGCGGTCTTCAGCGCGGAGGGCCAGTTCAGGACGACGTTGATCTGCGGCTCCGATTGATCGGTCATGGTGGGAGGAGGTGAGTAAACCGACTGCGTCGGAGATTCAACTCACCTTCAGAAGCAGATTCGGACTGCTGCTGGACGTGTGCTCCCGCTTACGGCTGGAGAACAAGCCAAGGAAGCAGCCATGCCTGTCCCTGCGTCGAACGACGCTCGGATGCGATGCTCACCCGCCTTCAGGCCGTGCAGCGTCTTTATTGCGCGGCCGAGACTGTCGATCCGCACCGGCGCTCCGGTCTGCACGTCATCGACGAAGAAGGTGACGGCGCCACGTGGACGTTTCGCGTCGGAGAACAATGTCGTCACCGTTGCGGTCAGGGTGACCGCTTCGCCAGCATTGACGCGTGGCTTGTCCGCCACGAGTTGCACTGCGGTTCCCCGGTTTCGAAGCTGCTGGGCCAGCCGTGCGGCGACCTCGAAGATCTCGTCGCCCGTCGTGGCGACGTCGAACACGCAGTCTTTTCGTAGCCCCTCGTTCGTGACGCGGCGGCAGATGCGCTCCGCGAAGTCTTCGGTCCACATCGTCAGGAAAGTGCCGACCGTAAGCCCGGTGGGAATGGCCGCGACGACCTCGGCGCGGCTGCCGGGCGGCAGAAGGATCTCGCCCGCGTCGTAGCCGGTGACGAAGCCGCTGCCGGTCGTACCGCCTTCGAGAATCGGGTTGTTGAGAAGGCCACCCTCGCCGCCGATTCGGAACAGTTGCACCAGAGCGCCCCTGTTCGTGGTCAGCCGGAGACGGAAGTAGCGCGTGGTCGCCGCATTGAAGATCTGCAGACGGATGTTCTGCCCGGGGTTGACGTTACGAGAGAATGCGCCGGCATCGAGCGTCGGCGAGGGCGCGTCTGGCGTACCGCCGCGTCCTCCGACGTTCAGCCGTTCGTGAGCACGGTCTGCTCGAAAGTGATCCACGGTGCTACATCCGACATGAACTTGTTGCCGTCGCAAAGCTAGCGCCTACGATCTTTCGAGGGTCGTCTCCGAATGAATGCGTAGACGAGCTACGATTGCGCTAGTTGTATCATTCGGCTGGAATGGCGGGAGAGCTCTCCGACCGCGAATCGTTCACCTATGACGTATTCATCTCTTATCGTCGCGGCGACGGACGATATTTCGCCAACTGGCTGCGCGGCAAGCTGATTCGCTATCGACTTCCCCGCCGCCTCCGCGCCCGTGGCAAGACTCCGCTGCGCGCGTATCAGGACGTCACGTTCGAGCGTGTGACCGACGACCTGTGGGAGAACAACGTCAAACCGGCTCTACTGGCGTCGCGCTATCTCGCTGTCGTTATCACGCCGTCCGCGTTCCTACAGACCAACGAAAAACCGAGCTGGGTGGAGCAGGAGCTCCGTGAGTTTCTGGAGCTGCCGCAGAAGCGGAATGTCTTCGTCGTTCAAACGCGGCGCGAAGGGGTGGCGCTTCCTGCGGATCTGCGAAACCGACTTTCGAACATCATCGGCGTGGATATCCAGCACGCGCGACGGCCGTGGACGCGGATACTGCGGCAGGGAGAGCTGCGGGAACGCGTCCGGACCGTGGCTGCGTCACTCTATGACATCGCACCGGAGGAGATGCCGCTGTTGCGGCTCGAGGAAGAACGCGCCAAACGCAATATTGCGACTGCCTTCGCGCTGGTCGCCTTCGCTCTTCTTGCCGTCCTTTCGTTTCTCGGCTACGAATGGCGCGCAGAGCGCAGAACGGCCGTCGCTCGCCAGCTCGCCGCTCAATCCGCGGTATTCGCGATTGATGATCCGAGCGCGGTGGATAAGAGCGCTGCTGTCGCGCTCGAGTCATTGAGACGCATACCTACAATGGAGGCGGATAGGCAGGCACGAATATGGGCGCGGCTGCTTCGCAAAACGCGCGCGCGCATTGTCCATGAGGGCGGCGTTCTCGCGATGGCAGTCAGTTCCGACGGCCGTTATCTCGCCACTGGAGGCCGCGACTCTCTATGCAGGCTCACCGACTTCGCAACGGGGCGCGCGCTTTGGAACGCGAAACATGGCGGCCCTGTGCGAGCGGTCGCCTTTAGCGACTGCAGTGGACTGATGGCGACCGGAAGCGATGATCACAAAGTCCGGGTTTTTCGTGTCTCTGACGGCAAACTCCTGAGCGAAGTAACAACGGGCGGTGCGGTGATTCGGGTGACGTTGAGCCCGAACGGCCAGGCGCTCGCCATATCGTCCGATGACCATTTCGTCCGACTGTACCGCGTCTCACCGAACGGCATCATCAACAAGAACGCCGTTCCTAATACGAACAAAGAACACGTCGATTACAAGGTTGCCTTCAGTCCTGATGGCAATTTTATTGTGATAGCTTCGCCCTTTATAACCGACGTATTCGAATTCGGCGGAAAACAGCGAAACTGGTATACGCAGCGGATCAACAACGTCAATCCGGTGATCGCGATCAGCAACGACAGCCGCCTCGTGGTGATGACCACCCAGGCCGACCTCCACCCCGAAACGACGATGGTCCAGATCGCGGAAGGCTCCGACTTAGGTTCGCTCGACGTCCGCGAACTGGCGACCGGGAAAGTGATCTCGCGCCTGAAGGGGAAATACGAATTCAATTACGCCGAATTCAGTCCGGACGGAAAGCGAGTGGCCACGGGGGGCCGCGACGACGTGGCGCGTGTCTTTGACGCCGCCACGGGAAAACAGATCGCGCAGCTCATCCATGGCGAGCCGGTCAGAACGGTGCACTTCAGTCCGGACGGCGAGCGGGTGGCGACGGCGAGTGAGGACCATACCGCGCGTATCTTCGACGCATGGAGCGGGACGGAGCTGGCCCGGCTGCCGCATAGCGATAAGGTTATCAACGCGGTGTTCGACTTGCGCGGTCATGCGCTGGCCACGGCGAGTCTGGATGGCAATGCCAGGATCTTCAATGTCGTCGACCCGACGGTCCAGAGCATGTCGTGCGACGAGTTCCCTGGATGGTGTGAATTCTCGCCGGATGGACGCTACCTGGCGATGAGCGGCGCCTCCCTGGATACGAAATTGATCACGCGCGTGGGGCTGGAGACGCTCCAATTCACGAACGCGACTCCTCAGATCCACCTTCACCATCTTGCAGAGGGTCGAGTTGCGATCAGCCAAGATCAAAGACTGATGGCCGTCGGAACCGATGACGGTATGACCACCGTCTTGGACGCGCGAAGCCGTAAGCCGATTGCGCACCATCGACTCATTTACCATAACGCGCCTGACGAGATCCCGATCAATCAGCAGATCAAGGTCGTCTCTTTCAGCCAGGACGGCCGGTATGTGGCCAGCGCATCATGGGGAGGCGACGTCAGTCTGATCGAGGCACGTACGGGGCGGATGGTATGGAGATTCCGTCGCGGAGGGAGCGTACTTCCGTTCGGTCTTGTCTTCAGTCCGGACGGACACTATCTCGCTGCGGAGAGCGTCGGACCCGAAACCGTGGTTTATGATCTCTTGAGCGGGCAGCCGATATTGCATGCCGCCGAGCGAGGAGCATCGGCTGCGCCGTTGTTCACAGCGGATTCAAGGCACATCGTCATCGCTTTCCAGGACAAATCATCCCGCTTTTTTGATCTGGGCAGCGGGACGGAGCAGCTGCGCATCAATTCGCATGATGAGGTGGCGGCAATGACGTTCACGCCGGACGGGCAATATCTTCTTACAGCCTCGCTGTTCCATGGCAGCCTGACGGATGACTGGCCGATCAAGATCAGCATCGAACGGCACGCGCTGCAGCCCGATGTCGTAATCGAAGACATGTGCGGCCGCCTGAGCCGCAACCTCACGCCACTTGAATGGCAGCAATTGCTTCCCGATGAGGCATATGACCCACACCGGCCGTGTCAGGCATTGCCATAACTCATACGTCGGCGGCGTGCCCGCGCCCGCATCCGAGAACGTCCGGCCCTCACGGTCAAACTCTTTCCCGCGTATCGGCGTCTTCGAAACGGCGCGAAACGACCTCTTCGCGACGCAGATTAGACGCGCGATTAGACACTTGGGCCGAAACGCGTTTTTTTGTGAGAGAAGAGGGTACGGCTAAGTCGTTTTGCGGAAACGGGTTCGGTATTGGTCGGGCAGGGGGGATTTGAACCCCCGACCACCTGAACCCCATTCAGGTACGCTACCAGGCTGCGCTACTGCCCGACTCGGTGGCATTCTAACGCATTGAGCGGGCGGGAATTCCGGTTTGCGCGGGGGCACGCCCCTCACCCGGCCGTCGCTTCGCTCGGGCCACCCTCTCCCGGAGGGAGAGGGACGAGAGAATCAGGGCAGGCCGGCGGCCCAGAGGATGACGTACTTGGCGACGTCGATGTTGCGGGGGGTGGGGATGATGTCAATCTGCTCGATCTCGCGGGCCTGGGTCATCAGGACTTCGCGTCGGGCTTCGAGCTCTTTGTCCCAGGCGCGTTGGATCTGGGCGATCTTGTCCATGTAGTCGGTCTCGCGCACGGATGACGGCGCGTCGGCGACCGCGGAGGCGGGGCGGCCGGCGGTGATGTTGTAGAGGGC
>DASYSN010000376.1:0-3052 GCA_036003305.1 Thermoanaerobaculia bacterium | reverse complement strand
GTCGGTGCGGACCACGTGCGCCTCGACATCGCGCAGCTTGCCGTCCGCGATGATCGTGAAGCGCAGCACTTCGCCGACCTTCAGGGGGAAGCCGCGCATGTAATAGATGAGCGAGAGCGGATCGAAGACGATCGGCGGGGTCGCCGTGAACTCGTCGCCGCGCCGCGTGGCGATGTGGGTCGTCGGATCGATGACCGTCGTCTCGTCCTTCGAGCTGCGGCCTTCCTTCAGCATTTTCCGGTAGTGCAGGGTCGTGAAGGTGTCGCGCGAGACGAACGTCTCGATCTCGTCGCGGACCGTGTAGATCCGTGCGAACGATTTGCTCGATTTTCCGATCGAGGTGAGGCGATAGCGGGCGTCGTCGGCCGGAGCGATGGTCATCCGCGCGCCGCCGCCGGAGATCCGGAGCCAGACGAGGTCGTAGTCGAGCGTCTCGCCGTCGACGTAGACCTGCGTCAGCGGATTGCCGGCGCCGAGGGAGAGGAGCGCGGCGGCGACTAGGACGAGGAGCGCGCGTTTCATTCGATCATCGCCATGACGTCGTTAACGGCGATGGTGTCCATTCTCTTCGTTGTCTCGTAGGTCGAGATGCAACGTTGCAGTTGCGAGTAGGGTCCGTTGCGGCGCGGGTTGGTCGGACCGTAGAGGCCGATCACCTTCGTGCCGAGGGCGTCGGCGAGGTGCAGCGGCCCGGTGTCGCCGCCGATGACGACCGACGCCGTCTTCAGAAGCTGCGCGAGCTCGCGAAGCGACGTTCTTGGAGCCACGCGGCAGCCGATCGCGCGCGCACGCTCCTCTTCGCCCGGCCCCCAGACCGCGAGCGCGCGGTCGCCGAGGCGTTCGGCGAGGGCGCGGAACCGCTCGGCCGGCCACATCTTCTCGGGCCGGCCGGCGCCCGGCAGCAGGACGACCGCGCCGTGCGAATCGAGCTCACCCTTTGCGAAAGACGCAAAGTCGACTTCCGGCATAGTCACGCCCGCTAGCTGCAGGTTCCAGTCCACGACATGCTTGGACGGATCGATCGCGACTTTCCGGGTGAGGAACCACGACGCCGGCTTCTCCTTGATGTACTCGCTCGCGAAACCGATGCGCTCCTTCGCGCCGGAGGCGCGGGCGAGGAGCGCCGACTTGATGAGACCCTGGAAGTCGATCGCGACGTCGAAGCCTTTGACGTTCTTTCGCGCGCTGTTCACGTTTGCGAACGACCACTTCTTCAGCGACAGAGGGATGGCGCGTACGTTGGCGACCGTCTCGACCAGCTCTTTGTATGGCTGCTCGACCGTCCACGCGATCTCGTCGTACCGCTCCCGCAGCGCGACGACCGCCGGGATCGTGTGAATGACGTCGCCGAGGGCGGAGAGTCGAACGACGAGGAGCTTCGTCACGGCTTGCGAAGCCGTCCGATGAGCTCAGTCGTCGAGTGGTCCTTAGGGTCGCCAACGATCGCGACACGGCCGCCGTAGCTTCGAACGATGTCCGCTTCGGGGACGTTTTCGGCCGTGTAGTCGGTCCCTTTACAGTGGACGTCGGGCTTGATCGCTGCGATGAGCCGCTGCGGGGACTTGTCGCTGAAGATCGTCACGTATCCGACTCCGCGGATCGCCGACACGATCTCCGCCCGCTCATTCTCCTGCATCAGCGGCCGGCCTTCGCCCTTCAGCAGCTTCGTCGAAGCATCGCTGTTCACGCCCACCACCAGCACATCCGCCTCTGCCGCCGCTGCCTGCAGATACCGCACATGCCCGACGTGCAGCAGATCGAAGATCCCATTCGCAAACGCGATCGTCCTCCCGTTCGCGCGCTCGCGCGCGACGGCCGCGAGAAGCTCTGTCTCGCTGAGAATCGGCGCGTTCATCGCAGCGCGCCCCTCATCCGGCCTTCGGCCACCTTCTCCCCGCTACGCGGGGCGAAGGGTAATGACGACGGCTTTGGGTAATTACCCTTCTCCCCCGGTGACGGGGGAGAAGGTGCCGAAGGCGGATGAGGGGGTGTTCCAACATGGCGCTACTCATTCAACTCTTCGTCGCGCTCGATGGCGTAACGAAGCTCGTCATTCGACACGGTGGCGGTCCCCATTTTCATGACCACGATGCCGCCCCCATAGTTCGCCAGCTTCGCGGCCTCGGCGTATGACGCCCCGGCTGCAAGGGCGAGTGTGAAGGTGGCGATGACGGTGTCGCCGGCGCCGGTGACGTCGGCGACCTGGTCGGTGCCCCAGACTGGGATCATCACCGGTTCGCGGTCTTTCTCGAACAACGCCATGCCGCGGCTGCCGCGCGTGATCAGCAGCGCGCTGGTGGCGATCGATGCAAGCAGCTTCTCGCCGACTTCCATGAGCTTCTCGTCGTCGACGAGCTCGATCCCGACCGCCTCCGCCGCTTCGTCTTCGTTCGGCGTCGCCGCCGTGACGTTCGGATACATGAGCAGGTCGTAGCGTGAGTCGAGCGTCACCGGCTTCTTTCCGGCGCTCTCGATCAGCCGCGACGCGACACCCGGCGTGACGACGCCGTAGCCGTAGTCGCTGATGAGCGCACCGTCGGCGCGGGTCATCTCGTCGCGCAGCAGCGTCGCGAAGCGCTGCGCCTCATCCTCGCGCGACTCGAACTGGTCCTCGATGTCGTAGCGGACGATCTGCTGTCGCGCCGCGTGCGGGAAGCCGCCGAGGATGCGGACCTTCGTCGGCGTGCGATAGCGGGCGACCGGAACGATGCCGCCGCAGTCGACGCCGCGCGACGAGAGCGACTGGAGGAGCGCCGCGCCGGCCGCGTCCTCGCCGACGACCGACACCGGCTTCGGCACGCCGCCGAGCGAGAGGATGTTGTTGATCGCATTGCCTCCGCCGCCGAGGAGGATGTCCTCGCGGTCCTGACGGAGGATCAGCACCGGAGCCTCGCGGGAGATCCGCTTCGGCGTTCCGTAAATGAAGTGGTCCGCTACGATGTCGCCGTAGACGACGACCAGCTTTCCCTTCATCTGTCCCGTGAGCTGGAGCAGTCTGCTGCGGGAGTACAAGCAACCGAAGAATATGGGCAAACTGATCGAAGGAGAAGAC
>DASYSN010000375.1:0-8005 GCA_036003305.1 Thermoanaerobaculia bacterium | reverse complement strand
GCCGCTCAAAGTCTTTCGGTGAAACCTCGGTCGCTCTATCGACGCCGATCCCCGTGGTCATCCGTTCGTTCTCCGATTTGATGTGAGATGCAGACTGCCGACGAACGCGATGCAAGCAAAGGACCACGGTTGAGGTTGGCGGGGGGACTACCTTGGCGGTCGAGGCGAGAGATGGACCACCTCAACTCCCCCTCATTTTCCGAATCTCACCTCCGCTACCGTTCCCGCGCTGAGCGTGACCCGGCGGGCAGCGTCGTCGAGGGCGACGTCGAGAATGGCGGGGCCGAGGCCGGACCAGACCCAGGTGGACTCGGCGGCGAGAATCGGCGTCCCATTGCTGAAGCGCCAAACCATCTGCGTGACGTCGGTGCCGTCGTAGCGGAACCGGACGTCCCGAGCGGTGCGACGCACGGGGAGTACGGCGCGCAAGAGTGTGCGGGCGCCGAGCTCGATGGTGCGATTGAGCGGTTCGCTCGTCACGGTCGTTCGATCGAACGTGATGCCGAACGTCGGCGTGCCGGCAGCAATCGTCAGGATGCCGCTGCCGACGTCACGCAACTCACAGGAACCTCCGGCGCCCGTGTAGGCAGTTCCGCTGGTCAGCGTCGTGCCATTCTCCAACTGCCATACGACCAGCGCACCCGGAACGGGAAGCCCCTCATGGAGGACGAGACAATCGGCCGTCGTCGTCGCGCGGCGCATCGTCACGACGGCGTGGCCGGGCGCGGCATCGACCGGAGCGGTCGCCGTGTCATAGCCTTCACTTCTCGCCACGATCCGCAGCCCCTCACCAACCACGTCCGACAGTGTGAACGCGCCGTTGGCGTCAGTGGTCGCGGTGTCGACTTCGGCGGCGGACGCATTCTGCAGCGTCACCACCGCGCCGGCGATCGGCGCGGAGCTCCCTCCGTCGATGACGATCCCCGGCACGACGCGCTCGCCGAAGTCGGTGCTCGCTTCTACGACGGCTGCGTCGCCGACCGTCAAGGGACGAGAACGAACGTCGCCGTTCCGCGTGAGCACGATTCGGTAATCGCCAGGTTCCACGTCCTCGAAGGCGAAAACCCCTGCGAAATCTGTTCGCGTCGCATTCGCCCACGCCCCCTTCCCGATCACTTCGTCCGTCGTGACGCGGCCCTCGGCGTTTGCACTCTTCCGCATGATCGTCATGCCTGGCGTCCCCACCATCGCTGCTGGTACCAGCGACAGCGAGGCATCGGAGACCGGCTCGCCCCGTATGGCTGCAACGCCCTCGACGCGTGTCGCTCCGATCGTCAGGTCGACGGCGTCCGGGCATTGATCGGCTCCGACATGTACCTCCGACTCCGCGAGCCGCCGCCCATTGGTGGCCACGACCGTATAGTCGCCGGCCGCGACATGCTCGAAACGAACGCGTCCGTCGTCGCCGGCCGTATGCGCGACCATGTCCGACTGGTCGTCAGCCGATCCGCGATGCAGCTCGATCCTCGGCGACGACGATGTGGGCGTGGGATGAAGAACGACATCCAGTCCGCAACCCGGCCCGAGTTGCAGCGTCACCGGCTCTACGGATGCGCCGGTGATCACCTCTGCTGCCTCCGATTCGGCGAAGCCGGTCGCGCGCGCTCTCACCCGATAACGACCTTCGGCTACGGGCAACGTGAATTCGCCTTCTGTCGATGTCGCCGCCTCGAAAAGCGTCACTCCGGCGACCCCGGAGTCCCACTCCGGCAAGGCCTCGGAGCGTGCCGTAACGGATGCGCCGGCGACTCCACGGGCGCGACCGTCGGTGACCCGGCCGCGGAGCGCGGACAGCGGCGCGACTTCGAACGTGCCGAGGTCGCGGAGACGCGTCTTTTCCTCTGCAGATGTGACCGTCTTTCGGAAGAGCTCGTGACCGGGCGACTCGATCATGACGAGCGAGAAATTCGTGGGAAGCGGTGCGGTCGTGAAAGAGCCGTCAGCTGCGATGACTCCCTCCGAGCAGAGCCGCTGCGGCGCCGCGCCATCAACACCGGAACAGGAGACATGGAAGCTGTGTAACGGCTCCTTCGTCACAGCATCGATGACACGGAACCGGTAGCGGCTACCCCGCTCGAGCCGGATCGTGAGCGAGGAAGGAACGTCGCTGGGCTGGAACCAGGTCCGCCACGGGAGAAAACCATCGCTCGTCACGGCGAGTTGCGCCTCGTCGGGAGCGGTCGCGTGCAGAGCGAAGGCTCCGTTCGCCGAGCTCTTCGCTGTCGCGCCACCGTAACGAATCACCGCGTCCCTGACGGAGCGCCCCGCGGCGTCGATCACCGTGCCGGCAATGACGAACGGCGGCGGCGGGCACATCACCCCCAGATCGGCCTCAGTACGATTCGACGAGAGGAGCGCCTCGCGTTTCAGCGGCCGTCGAGATGGAGCGGAAATAGTGAGCGTCAGGGTGCCTGGCGCGAGATTGTTCACACGGACCGCGTCGCGCACGAGAAGAGCCGGAACTCTGACCGGGAGCCAGGGGACGTCAGCTGGCCGGAGCGTGGTAACGACGCCGATGCCGCCGACGGCCGTCGGGCAGGCGACGGTCGCCTTCGCGAACATGGGCGAATGCGAGCGCACGACCTCGACAGACTGCTCCGCCGCGCCAGTGCGCACGAACGTCGTCACAGGCGCGCCGTCGAAAGGAACTGCAACGAGGGCGAAACGCCGGCCCCGCGGCAGGTCGCCGAAGGTCGCTTCTCTCTTGTCATTGAGAATACGGCTACGCGGAACGGCGTCTTCCCGCCGTTTCGTTTGCGGCGGCTCCGCGATGTAGACAACCCCGCCGGCCGTACCGGAACGTATCGTGATGCTCGCCAACTCTCCATCGACCGGCGCAGTCCGCGTCAGATCGTGCGTGATCACGCGCGATTTATTACGCGTCACCACATCCCATAAGACGTCGGCGCCGCCGCAACGGAATTCGGACGCGTGCGCGAGCGGCGGGAGGCGTTCGACGTCAAAGCGTCCGACCCATGACGATAAATAGACGCGTATCTCCGCATGCGGGTCGATTGCAGCCGGTGCCGTGACCGGCTCGCCCGCCTCGAGACGGGCGTCCGCCGGTTGCGCGAGCTCCTCGAGTCTGTACGATGGATGAAGAATTAGAACGGGGCCTCGCCGGTCGGAGTCGATCGAAAACGACCCCTTCTCATCCGAGGTCGTGAATTCATAGGGGCCGGGTTGGTTCTCTCTCGCGAATATGACGAGCGCGCCCGCCACCGGCGTGCTGGAAACGGCGTCGGTAAGGTGGAACGTCGTCACCGCCGCGTCCGCGGCGGTCGACGCGGCACAAAGCGCCGCGCCCAATACCGCAGCGTTACGACAGAGGAATCGTATAAAGCGCTGTAATTTCTTCATTGAGACACGCATGTGCCGAGCCCGAAGGAGCGATGGCTTCCGCTCGCAGTAAGCGACGGCTGTCGTCATAGATCACGAGAAAGGGCAAAGAAGGTACGGCGGCGGAGCGGGCAAGACTCCCATCGGTATCGTCGACGAAGGTCACGTCATTGACGCCGCTGACACGCTCTCGGAACAGTTCCGCGGCACGGGAAGCATTGCGGTTCACAACGACGTACAGGTGCGACGAATGGGGATTCGTTCGTACGAACGCCGCGGCGCCGTCGAAAGTCAGCGACCCGCAAGGAGTGCAGGATGAGAGGTAGAGCACGATATTGAGATGCGCCGGCGTGGCGGGCGTGAGACGCTCGGCCACGAATGGTATGGCGGTATCGCTCCGGCACGCAACCAGTCCTGCGAAGAGCAGCAGAAAGACGTTACCGTATTTCATAAACGCGAACGCTGTAGCGTACCGAGGGGAAATTTCCATGCGCCAATAACAGATAGACCCGCTTCCGGCCGTCGCCTCGTGCATGAACGGCATAAACGCCGCGCGGATCATCGATCGAGAAGGTCGTGGTAGCGCCGCCTTCGGATCCGTCATCGCGGAATAGCGTCATTGTGACCTGCCGGCGCGAGTCGGGTGATCCAGTCACGAGGACGACTCCGCGATCGACCGCTGCGAGCCCCTCGACGACACGTCTCGATTCGTAGAAGTCGTAGTAACGCGTTCTGCTGGAACGGATCTGGCGCTCGTCTGCCGGAATCGCCTCCTGCGGAATGCGGCCCGAGCTCGAACGCAAGGGGAACGCCCGTCGTCCCAATCCATTGCTTGTCCATACAGTCGAGTCGTACGGAACGGCGAAATACACCGTGTCCGCCCGGCTCGCAACATAGGAGCGACCGTAAAGCAGCCATCGAGCCTGGTCGGCGACCGTGTGAAAGCAGCTCTTCAGTTGCGCGGGCGAACCGTCGCCGACAAAGAAGAGAGCGCAAGGCGGACCCGTCAATGTATCGCCGCCGGCAAGGAAGCCGCCCGTGACGCGCGCCAGCGCGCCGCGGTCGATCTCATAATCCAGAACGACGTCATCGGCGACGCAGACGCCCTCAGCCGTGAAGCGCATGAGATGGTGGCGCTTCTGATCCCACACCGCGATGCCTCGAGGAGTGACTGCCACCGCTTCAGGCGTGGTGATCTCACAGTGCCGAGCGCCGGGATGCGAATAGGACCGTACGAGCCGGCCCGCTTTGTCGAAGGCCACGATGGCCGGCGCGTCGCGGTCGACCACGACCACGCCGCCGTCCGGCGTCACGTCAAAACCGAGGACGTTCTGGAACTTGCCGGAAAGGGCGACCTCGCGAAGCAGGACGAACGACGGCTCTGCCGCCACAGCATTGGCAGCAGAAAAGAGAGCCCCGACGAGAAGGATGATGAAGCGCACGGGCTTCAGAGACAGATGATGGTCAGGCAGTCGTCGCCGGTGGACACGCAGTCATCGCCGCCGCGGTACGTCTGATCGAAACAGCGGCAGCCTGGATTGTTGACACACTCATAAGCCGAGAGGGTGCTGACGGCAGAAACGAGCAGAACGAGAACAAGGGACATCATGATCGTGCGCTTCATGGTGCTATCTCCTTTGTTATGGCGATATTGTTGTGCGGATTCGCATATGTCGTCAAGACAATAATGCGTTCCACTGAGCGATCCATCAGACGGTAGTGTTACCTGCATGTGTTCGATGTTATCTGCAGCGACCGAAGGGGCTGCTACATGAGGAGTGTCGGTGCGGCGGTTTTCCAAACCCCCTGTTTTGGCCGAATGCGAAATATTGAGTTTCATCGTCTCCGAGGCGGCAAGAGGCTGGAGATCGACATTCCAAAGTCGCGTCGTCGTTCGCGCTCGTGATCTTCATCGATACTTCGGTCTGGGTCGGGGCGCTCCGTTCGCGAGAGAGCGCGGCGGCTTTGCATGTTGTAGAGTTGCTCGACTCGGGAGAGGCCACGCTTTCCTTGAGATTCATCAGCCCTGAGCCAAGTCCCCCTTTCGCGATACCATCCGCCGGTGAACGAGCTCGATGCCGACGGTTACGAACTTTCCAGCCTCACTCTCCCGCGGCATCAGTGCGAGCACCTCGCGGCGTCGATTCCTCCCACGAGCTCGGGGCGCGGGGGGGTGCGGCACCTCATCGCGCATCCGAGCGTGATGCAGTTCCTGCAGCAGGGGAGTCTTGGGCGGTATCTGTGGTCGCTCCTCGGGCGCGATCTGGTGGCGGTCAAAGCGACGATGTTCGACAAGACCTCCACGACGAACTGGCGGGTGCAGTGGCACCAGGACCGCGCAATCGCGATCAAGGAGCGGATGGACGTCTCGGGCTACGGCCCCTGGAGCATGAAGTCGGGGACGCTGCACGTCGAGCCGCCGGTACGAGTACTGGAACAGATGATCGCCGTTCGCGTGCACCTCGACGCTTGCGGCGCGGGCAACGGTCCGCTCCGCGTGGTTCCCGGGAGTCACCGCTTCGGCAAGATCTCGGAGGCGCGGATCGCCGAGGTTGCGGCGGCGACGCCGAATGCCGAGATCCTCGTGCAGCAGGGCGGGATTCTTCTCATGCGGCCGCTGCTCCTTCATGCGTCGACCACCGCACAAGACCCGGGGCATCGGCGCGTCCTCCACATCGAACTGGCACCGCGTGAGGCGATCTCGCCGCTGCAGTGGCATACGGCGATGCAGTTGAGGCGGGCGGCGTAGCGCTACGCCTTCGGCTTCGGCTCTTTCTTCTTCGCTCGCTTCTTTCCTGCCCGATTCAGCGCTTCGCGTAACCGCGTGACGTGACTGCCGAGGTTCGAGCCGCGACGGCGGCGGAGGGCTTTGGCGATCTGGTAGGTCTGGAGGGCTTTCTCGGCGACTTCGGCGTGCCGCAATTCGATGGTGAAGTTGAGACCGCGGAGGAAGCCGTTGACCTCGTTGCGGAAGATGCGGAAGTTGTCGACGAAGTCGAGTGCCGCCTCGCCGGCCTCCCAGTCGTACGTGCCGACACTCCTGATCTCGTCTTCCTCCTTGACGGTGTTGTTCATCTGCTCGACGAACGCTCGCGGGACGGAACGGTAGGTTCGAACGAGCTTCGTCGTTCGCGGATGGGGATAGTGGAGGCGCGGGATCTTCGCGCGGATGGCGTTCAGGTCGTCGACGAGCTCCATCATGAGAAGGTTCATGGGAGTCTGGGTAGCTTTCGGCGCCGGAACCTGTTCGTCACGCTTTGCGACGGCTTTTGTCTTCGCCATCACGTGATGATACCTGAATCACACGAACCTTCATCAGTATTACTGGTGCGAGGACCTGCGATCCTTATTTCTATTCGAGTATGACTGGTATTGTTTCTAGTAGTTATGGATTGTATACCTGAAATTGTGGTTCTCGATCCCAAATCTCTCGTACGCAATCCCGATGTTCTGGTACGCGCAGCGAATTGTGACGTTAGACTTGCTGCTCGTGGCGTCTGACGACGATATCGAGGAGATTCGAAAGCGGCTTGCGATGATCGAGCAGCGTCTCGGCATCGTTTGGAACCCGGACGAGGCGTCGAACACCGTCGTCGCGGAGGCACGCCCCTCACCCGGCCCTTCGGGCCCCCCTCTCCCCGAGGGAGAGGGAGTAACAACAACAACCACCACACTCGAAACCCGCATCGGCGCGCATTGGCTCAACCGCGTCGGGATCGCTGCGGTGTTGTTCGGGGCGGCGTTTTTTCTAAAGTACGCGTTCGACAACGACTGGGTCGGGCCGTCGATGCGCGTCACGATCGGAGCCGCGGTCGGGATCGTGCTGCTCGGGTGGGCGGAGCTGCTCCGCGCGCGCCGGCACGAGCTGTTCGCGCACTCGGTCGACGTCCTCGGCGCGGGGATCCTCTATCTGACCATCTGGGCTGCGTCGGAAATGTACTCGCTCGTCTCCGGCGGCGCGGCGTTCGGGGCGATGATCGCGGTGACGGCGATCGTCGTCGGTCTGGGACTGCGTCACCGGTCGCAGTTCCTCGCCGGCGTCGCGCTCACGGGCGGGTTCATGACGCCGATCCTGCTCTCGACGGGCGGCGATCACGAGACGTCGCTCTTCACGTACGTCGCGCTGCTCGACCTCGCGGCGGTCGTGCTGCTCGTGCTGCATCCGTGGCTGCGGGCGCTGAGCGTGGCGTTCGTGGGGACGCTGGTCCTCTACGTCGGCTGGGCGGCGGATCACTACTCGGATCTCGTGATGACGCGGACGATCGGATTCGCGACGCTGTTCTTCCTACTGTTCGCGATCGTGCCGCTGCTGCGTCGCTGGGACGTCGATCCGCCGTCGCAAGGGGTGCTCGTGCTCCCCTTCGCGAACGCGCTCGTCTACTTCGGGCAGCTGACGCGGATGATCGGCGACACGCCGGACCGGCTAGCGTGGTACGCGATCGCGCTCGCGGCGCTGTTCCTCCTCATCGCGGGGGCGATGAAGCTCGCCGGCGTCCGGCGCGACGACATCGCGGCGGCGCACCTGGCGCTGGCGATCGGCTTCATTACGGTCGCGATTCCGCTGAAGCTCAACGAACGCTGGATCACGATCGGGTGGCTCGCGGAATCCGCCGCGCTCCTCGCCATCGCACCGCGCCTCTCCCCCGCCCGCGCGCGCGTCTTCCGC
>DASYSN010000374.1:0-2816 GCA_036003305.1 Thermoanaerobaculia bacterium | reverse complement strand
TGCAGCGCTTCGTCGGGGCGGAAGCCGATCACCGAGTCGTACGCGCCGGTCATTCCGACGTCCGTCTGGAACGCGGTGCCGTTCGGGAGGATCCGCTCGTCGGCGGTCGGGACGTGCGTGTGCGTGCCGACGACCGCGGAGACGCGGCCGTCGAGATAGCGTCCCATCGCCTGCTTCTCCGAGGTCGCTTCGCAGTGGATGTCGACGATGATGACCTTCGCCTTGATCTCCTGCAGCTCGCGGTCGGCGCAGTGGAAGGCGTTGTCGCACGGCGGCATGAAGACATTGCCCATGACCTGCAGCACCGCGACGTCGATACCCGCCGCGGTCTGCCGCACGACCTTTCCCTTCCCCGGATTGCCGGCCGGATAGTTCGCCGGCCGGATCACGTGGTCGTAGCGGTCGTAGTTGTCGACGAAGTCCTTCTTGTCCCAGATGTGATTGCCCGAGGTGTAGGCGTTAATCGGAAGCTCCGACAGCTCTTCCATGATCGCCTCGGTCACGCCGAAGCCGCCCGC
This sequence comes from Thermoanaerobaculia bacterium, assembly GCA_036003305.1. Taxonomy (GTDB): domain Bacteria; phylum Acidobacteriota; class Thermoanaerobaculia; order Gp7-AA8; family Gp7-AA8; genus DASXHZ01. The sequence goes on along the minus strand of DASYSN010000374.1, from coordinate 2,298 downwards.
GGCGTTCTCGATGTTCACGATCGTGAAATCGATGCGGTCGCGGTCGACGACGCTCTCCAGCTTCTGGTGCAGCGCGCGCCGGCCGGGCTGGCCGACGACGTCGCCGATGTAGAGCACTCTAATCACTTCGCGTAGTCCACCGCGCGCATTTCCCGAATGACCGTCACCTTGATCTGACCGGGGTACTGCAGTTCCGACTCGATCTTGCGGGCGACGTCTTTCGACAGCCAGATCGACTGCTCGTCGGTGATCTTTTCGGCGTTCACGATGATGCGCAGCTCACGTCCCGCCTGAATGGCGAAGCTCTTCGCCACGCCGTCCATTGCGTTCGCGATTCCTTCCAGGCGCTCCAGACGATGCACGTAGTTCTCCAGGATTTCGCGGCGGGCGCCGGGGCGCGCCGCGGAGAGCGCATCGGCCGCGTTCACGAGGATGGCCTCGACCGTGGTCGGGTCGTAGTCGCCGTGGTGGCACTCCATCGCGTGAATGACTTCGCGTTTCTCGCCGTACTTCTCGAGCACCTGGCGTCCGAGCTCGAGGTGCGTCCCTTCCATCTCGCGGTCGATCGCCTTGCCGATGTCGTGCAAGAGGCCGCCGCGCTTCGCGATCGTGTCGTTCACGCCGAGCTCCACCGCCATGAGCGCGGCGAGCTGCGCGACTTCGAGCGAATGCACGAGCACGTTCTGACCGTACGACGTGCGGTAACGGAGCCGTCCGAGGAGCTTGAGGACTTCGGGGTTAATGTCGGTGATGCCGAGCGAGAACGCCGCGGCCTCGCCTTCTTCGAACAACTTCTGATCGAGCTCCTGACGGACCTTCTCGACCAGCTCCTCGATGCGGGCGGGGTGAATGCGTCCGTCCTGCATGAGGCGCTCGAGCGAGATGCGGGCGATCTCGCGCCGGATCGGATCGAAGCCGGAGAGGATGACCGCTTCCGGCGTGTCGTCGACGATGAGGTCGACGCCGGTCGCCAGCTCGAGCGCGCGGATGTTGCGTCCTTCGCGGCCGATGATGCGGCCCTTCATGTCCTCGCTCGGGAGATCGACGACGCTCACCGTGTTCTCGGCGACGTAGTCCGACGCCATGCGCTGGATCGCCATGCCGAGGATCTTGCGCGCGCGCTGGTTGCCGAGCTCGTTCGCCTCGGTCTCGATGCGCTTGATGATGTTGGCGGCGTCGATCTTGGCGTCGTTCTCGATACCGCGGATCAGCTCGCGCTTCGCCTCTTCCGCCGAAAGACCGGCCACCTGTTCGAGGCGATGCCGCTGCGCTTCGATGAGCGCGTTCAGCTCGTCCTCGCGCGAGGTGACCTGCTTCTCGCGCGTGTCGATGGCGCGGTCGCGCTTCTCGACTTCCGCGATGCGCGAGTCCATCTGCTGCGTCTTCTTGTCGAGGTTCTCTTCCTTCTGCTGCAGGCGCCGCTCGCTGCTTTTCAGCTCGTCGTTGCGCTGCTGCACTTTGCGGTCGAAGTCCGACCGCATCGACAGAAGTTTTTCCTTCGCTTCGAGGTCCGCTTCCTTGACGCGCGCTTCCGCCTGTTTGTTGGCGTCCGCGACGATTCGTTCGGAGTTTCGGCGCGCCTCTTCGAGCTGAGCCTCGCCCCGCTTGCGATAGACCACGCCCCACATCAGGGCGGCGGCGATGACGCCGGCTACGACGCCCGCCACGATTCCAATGATCACTGCTGTCAACTCAAACCTCCGACCCGGAGGCTTGCGCGGAAGGAAATTGAATTTCGGAGAACCCCGCCTGAGCCGTGTGAGGGATTCTTACTTGAACCTGTCTAGCAGGTGGGCGCCCTACCCGAGCCGTTTAGGCTACCCTCATCGTTCCCGAAGGAACGGAGGGCGTGCACGCGGCCTTGGGACCCGAGCACCCGAAGTAAGAAAGCATCGGTTCAAGCGTTAGATCATTCATCACGAACTCTGCAGGGACTCCGAAGAACAACCAACTTGATGTCGGCTCAGCTAATTACCTTTCCGAGCCGGTTTGATATTTCCTCCGTTTTCTCGATCCAGATTCCAGCGGAACTCTCCCGCTGTTTCCTGTACCGGGAAAACTCGTCGGCTATGTTTAAGGCTGCCAGAATGGCGATTTTCATCGGATCGACGGTTGCGACCTGGGCCGCTACGTCGCGCATCCTGGAATCCACTAACCGCGCAAGCTCCACTAAATAATCAGGATCTCCCTCCCCACGGACGTTGTAAGTAGCACCGAAGATCTCGACTTCCGTCGAGTTGTCATTCACGTCCATCGGAAAAAATTGCCTGAAACGGCGCGGATTATAGCAGGAGTGGT
>DASYSN010000373.1:0-2908 GCA_036003305.1 Thermoanaerobaculia bacterium | reverse complement strand
TACGTCCCGTCCACCGCCATCGGCACCACCGGCAGTTCCGATCGGATCGCGAGCAGGAACGCGCCGCGCTGGAACGGCCGCATCTCGCGATTCCGCGTGCGCCCTTCCTCCGGGAAGATCACGATCGTGTTGCCGCGGCGGATCCGCTGCACCGCGAGGTCGAACGACTTCACCGCGGTACGCCGGTTCTTGCGGTCGATCGGGATGAAGCCGGCGCGGCCGAGGGACCAGCCGAAGATCGGGATCTTGAAGAGGCTCGCCTTCGCCATGAAGCGGATCGGCTGCGGCACCGCGGCCAGAATGCACGGGATGTCGTAGTACGAGTAGTGATTCGCGACGAGGATGTACCGCTGCTTCGGATCGAGCGCTTCGGCGTTGTCGATGTGCAGGTCGATCCCGGCCGCGGCGACGAGCAATCGCGCCCAGAGCCGGATGGCGCGGTCGATCACTCCGGCGGACGACGAGAAGAAGGCGAGCACGATTACGGCTGAGGCGACCGGGATCGTGACGAGCACGGCCGCCAGGGCGGCCCAAAGTGTTCGCAGCATCGGCGCGAATGATAGTGGCGGATGCGCTGTTAGAATATGAAGCCCCAAATAACCCCGAAGGAGCACTGAGTGTCCGATAGCCCAGCAGCAGAGGCCGTTCTCGACGAAGAGGTCGCGTCGGGACAGCCGGTTGTGAACGACCTCACCATTCACGTAGCAACCGTCAACGGTTCCGGATCGCAGAGCTCCAACAACGTCCTCATGCGATCCATCTTCCAGATGGGCGTTCCGGTCAGCGGGAAGAACATGTTCCCGTCCAACATCGCCGGCCTCCCGACTTGGTTCACCATCCGGGCGAACAAGGACGGATGGATCGCGCGCAAAAAAGAAGTCGACATGATGGTCTGCATGAACGCGCAGACCGCGCGCGAGGACGTCATGGGGTTGCCGCCGGGCTCCCTCTGCCTCTACGACGCTCCGCTGAACTGCAAGCAGTACCGCAACGACGTCGTCTTCTTCGAGGTGCCGTTCCAGAAGCTCGCGCACGACCTCGCCGACGACGCCAAGCTGCGCAAGCTCCTGACGAACATGATCTACGTCGGCGTGATCGCGGAGCTGATCGGCATCGACCGCGACGAGATCCTCACCGCCCTCTCGAAGCAGTTCAAGGGGAAGAAGAAGGCGATCGACGCGAACGTCGCGGCGATCGACAAGGGGATCGCGTACGCGAAGGAGAACCTGCCGAATCAGTCGAAGTGGCGCATCGAGCGGATGCACGCCACCGCAGGCAAGATCATCATCGACGGCAACGCGGCCGCCGCGATCGGCGCGATGTTCGGCGGCGTCACGGTGGTGACGTGGTATCCGATCACGCCGTCGTCGTCGCTCTGCGAATCGCTGATCGACTACCTCCGGCAGTACCGGATCGAGGACGGCAAAGCGACGTTCGCGGTCGTGCAGGCCGAGGATGAGCTGGCGGCGGTCGGGATGGTGCTCGGAGCGGGGTGGGCGGGCGCGCGGTCGATGACGTCGACCGCCGGACCCGGCGTTTCGCTGATGGCCGAGTTCGTCGGCCTCGGCTACTTCGCCGAGATCCCCGGCGTGATCTGGGACATCCAGCGCGTCGGTCCGTCGACCGGTCTTCCGACCCGCACGGCGCAGGGCGACGTCAACCAGGTCGCATACCTCTCGCACGGCGACACGAATCACATCGTGCTGATCCCGTCGAGCGTCAGCGAATGCTTCGACTTCGCCAGCGAGGCGCTCGATCTCGCCGAGATCTTCCAGACGCCGGTCTTCGTCCTCTCGGACCTCGACCTCGGCATGAACAACTGGATGTCCGATCCGTTCAAGTATCCCGAGAAGCCGATCCACCGCGGCAAGGTGCTGAGCGCGGAGAAGCTGAAGGAACTGCAGGGCAAGTGGGGCCGCTATGCCGACGTCGATGGCGACGGCATCCCGTACCGCACGCTGCCGGGCACCGATCATCCGGACGCCGCCTACTTCACGCGCGGCTCGGGCCACGACGATCACGCGCGCTACAGCGAGAAGCCGGAAGTCCACAAGGCGACGCTCGACCGGCTGCAGCGGAAGTACGAGACGGCGAAGCAGTACGTGCCGAAGCCGGTCGTCGACACGCGCGACGGCGCGCGCATCGGCTTCATCGCCTACGGCACGACCGACTTCCCGCTCGAGGAGTCGCGGCATCAGCTCCGCAGCGAGAAGGGGATCGAGACGAGCTACTTCCGCCTCCGCGCCCTCCCGTTCACCGACGAGCTGCATGAGTTCATCGCCGCGCACGAGCGCGTCTACGTCGTCGAGCAGAATCGCGACGGCCAGATGGCCGACATGATCCGGCTCGAAGTCGGGAAGGCGCAGGAGAAGATCCGGAAGGTCCTGCACTACACCGGCCTGCCGTGCGATGCCCGCACGATCACCGACGCGGTGCTGCAGATGGAGGCGACGGCCGAGATGGCCGAGCCGCTGCTGCTCGTCCGCGCCGACGCCCCGATGACCGCCAAAATGAACCTGATCCCGCAGAACGGCGCCTCCGCGGCCGCCGCGGTGGTGGAGGACTAAATGCCCGAGAGCGTTCTCAAAATCGGATCCGAAGCTCCCAAAGAAAACCGCCTTGGAATGAAGGCGGCCGACTACGCCGGCGGCAAGTCGACGCTCTGCGCCGGCTGTGGCCACGACGCCGTCAGCAACCAGATCATCCGCGCGTTCTACGAGATGAACGTGAAGCCGGAGTCGGTCGCGAAGTTCTCCGGCATCGGCTGTTCGTCGAAGACGCCCGCGTACTTCCTGAACCGCGCCCACGGCTTCAACGGCGTGCACGGCCGCATGCCGTCGCTCGCGACGGGCGCGGTGCTCGCCAACCATCACCTGATCTCGATCGGCGTCTCCGGCGACGGCGACAC
>DASYSN010000372.1:0-9991 GCA_036003305.1 Thermoanaerobaculia bacterium | reverse complement strand
GACCGCCCCACGATCGAGAAGCTCGTGCAGCGCATCGTCGACATGCCGATGGAGACGCCGGACATGCCGCAGTACCACGGCCTCGTCATCGCGCGTCATGGCAAGCTCGTTCTGGAGGAGTACTTCCATGACGATCGCCGCGAGATTCCGCACACGACGCGATCGGCGGGAAAGAGTTTGAGCTCGATCGTCATCCGCGCCGCAATGTACGCCGGCGTTTCGCTCGCGCTTTCCAGTCCGGTCTATCGGGTCATGAACGGCGGCTCGTTTCCGGCCGGACTGGAGCCGCAGAAGAAGACGATGACGCTCGAACATCTCCTGACGATGTCGGGAGGGTTCTTCTGCGACGACACGAACGACGACGCGCCGGGCAACGAAGACAAGATGTGGGACCAGACCGAGGAGCCCGACTTCTATCGCTACACGATGCGCGTTCCACTCGCGACGCCACCCGGAGAGAACGCGGTCTATTGCAGCGCGATGGCCAATCTCGCCCTCGGCATGGCCGGCCGTGCAGCACACGAGAGTCCCCTCGTTCTGTTCGACCGCCTCGTTGGCGCGCCATTGAACATCCGGCATTACGAATGGGGTCTCGACGGCGCGGGGAATCCTTACGGCGGCGGGTCGGTGAGCCTGCTGCTCCGCGATTTCGCGAAGCTGGGGCAGCTCATGCTGAACGGCGGTACGTGGAAGGGACGGCGGATCCTGAGCAAGGAGTTCGTCGCGCGGGCGACGTCGCCGCAGTACCACCTGCGCAACCTGACGTACGGCTATCTTTGGTGGATCGAGGACTTTCCGTACAAGAACCGCACCGTTCGCGTCTTCGCCGCGCGCGGCGCCGGCGGACAGATTTTGACCGTCATTCCGGAGCTCGACCTCGTCGTGGCGATGTTCAAAGGGGACTTCTCGAACAGGAAGGCGATGTTCGCGCCCGCCAACAATATCGTCGCGAACACGATCGTGCCGGCGGCGCGTGAGGCAGGCGACGATCCTCACGCCCCGGTAATCGAGCGTGAGTACGCAAGTCCGTACGGTCCGTCGAAGGACGGGAGTCGCGTCGTCAGGGTTAGATCGGGTCGCGCCCGCGGCGCAGCAGGATTGCCGCAGTGAGGCATGTGGCCGCGAACAGCCATCCGATCCAAAAGCCGGGTCGGCCGAGGAACTCGAAGGGATGCGCGGGCCAGAGCATCATGAGCGATCCCTTCTTCGGCGAACCATCCATCCCGCCGCTGATGAGTGAGCCGAGCATGTTTCCGAAGTGCGTCGAGTTGAATACGAACTTCTCGATGATGCCGATCGCAGCCGGCGGCAGGAACGCCCAGAGGAACGGCAGGCGCTTCGCCCATGCGGAGACGAGCAGGAGCCAACCGAAGATCGGTGCGTAGTACAGCGAATGGACGACCACGAGGTGATAGAGGAGTCCCGACGACATCTGCGGCCACGGGAGGTTCCATAGCGGAGTCACCGCTTCGCCTTTCATCGACAGAATCGCGCTGGTCAGCAGCAGCATGATGAATTGCGTCGCGACGGTGACGGCGAACGTGACCACCGGCAGAATCGCCATCGGCACGAACATCTTCGACAGCACGGCCTCCGAGTCGGAGACCGGCATCGACTTCCAGAAGAGGATGCTGCGGTCGCGGCGCTCGCCGTAGAGCGCGTCGAGGCAGTAGAAGATGGCGACGATCAAGGTCGTCCCCATCACCGCGCCGCCCGCGATCTCGATGTGGGACGAGAACCTCGATACCGGTGAATTGAGTCCCATCACGGTGGCGGGAATCGAGGTGATTGCGATGAGGGCGCCGACGATTACCGGCGCGAGGTAGATCGAACGGTTCTCCCACACTTCGCGTTTGACCGACCAGGCCATCGCGCCGGAGCTCATGGCGTCGCCCCTTTCGATTCCATCACGGCCACGAACAGCTCGGCGAGGCTCGGCTTGCGGACCTCGCCGAGCGCCGCGAGCTGCTGGCGGTCGCCGTTCTCGATGAGCAGGATGCTGCGTCCGAGAACTTGCCGTTCGTGGAGCGGCCGCAGCGCTCGAGCGGCGGCGACGCGGTCTGGCGGCACGACCAGTTCGAGATAACGTGACTCGAACTCCTCCATGCTGGAGCGGAAGACGATGCGGCCGTGATTGATGAAGACGACGTCGGTGAGGATGTCCTGAATCTCCTCGACCTGGTGCGTCGTCACGAGAATGGTGCGGCTGCCGTCGAAGTAGTCATTCAGGAGCGAGTCGTAGAACTGCTTGCGAAAGAGGATGTCGAGCCCGAGGGTCGGTTCGTCGAGCACCAGCAGCCGCGCGTCGATGGCCATGACGAGAGCCAGGTGGAGCTGCGCCACCATTCCCTTCGACAACTCTCGCACTCGCGCGTTGCGCCGGATCGCCGTCTTCGCGAGGAACCCTTCGGCTTTCGCGCGATCGAAGCGAGGATGCACGCCGCCCGCAAAGTCGAGCAACTGAGACACGCGAATCCAGCGCGGGAGCACCGCGACGTCCGCGATGTAGGCGACGTCGTGCATCAGGCGGGAGCGCGAGGTCCACGGATCGCGTCCGAGGACCGTGAGCTGTCCCTGATACGGCGTGAGGCCGAGGATCGCATTGAGCGCGGTCGTTTTTCCGGCTCCGTTCGGGCCGATCAGGCCGACGATGCGCCCTTCGTCGACCTGAAGATCGACGCCGTCGAGCGCGACGGTCGATCCGAACGCTTTTCGAATGCCGCGCGCGTCGATGACCATCAGCTCTTCTCCTCGGATTTCTTGAGCAGTTGCTTCGCCGTCAGCCCGAGCCTCTGGATCTTTTCCCGGATCCGCGGCCACTCCTCTTCGAGGAACTTCTGGCGTTCGCTCGCCATCAGGCGATCTTGCGCGCCGGTGAGGACGAACATGCCGCGGCCGCGGCGCATCTCGACCAGTTCGGCGTCGACCAGTTCCTGGTAGGCCTTCAGAACGGTGAGCGGGTTCAGACGGTAGTCAGTCGCCACGGTGCGAACCGAGGGGAGAGGATCGCCTTCCTTCAGCACGCCTTCGAGGATCATGGCGACGACCCGATCGCGAAGCTGGCGGTAGATCGGCTGGGTGTCGTCCCATTCGCGCTCCATCCGTAAGTCATTTCATTGTAAGGGCAGCGGTCCGCTGCCGTTGAAAAAGGGCGCGAGCCGGATTCCGTGCCGCGCGGCGATGGTCTCGATTTCCATGACGTGCTCCGGAGTGATTCCGCCCCTTCCGCGCGAGAACGGCTCGAAACGTCCCTCGAGCGCGAGCGCGATTCCCTCGAGCAGACATCCATGCGCGACGTCGGGAAACGGATGGCGGTTCAGGATTCCATGGAGATCGGGATCGAATCGCAATCCTCCGGTGATCTGCCCGAGGCCTCCGAAGAAGATGGTGGCGCGCGAGCGCTCGCCGTGCGGCGCCAGGTTCTTCGGGTAGCCGGCATCGCAGACGAGCGCGTCGGGCGCGATTCCGTTCAGCAGGAGCGAAGGGGAGGGGAGGCTCGCGGCACAGATGACGACGTCCGCCGGCTCGGAGAGTTGATCGAGATTCGTCGCGATCTCCACGTCGACTCCAGCCGCTTCCAGCTCAGCGGCGAGACGGCGGAGTCGCTCCGCGTTGCGCGCGTGGAGCACTACCCGCCGCATTTTGCCTGCGAGGCAACGGACGCAGCCGGAACCGACGTCTCCCGTCGCACCGACGACGAGCAGTGTCGATTGGCGGAAGTTCCGTCCCTGCAGCGCGCACAGTTTCTCGATGCCTTGAACGATGAAGGCGGCCGTCAGCGTGTTGCCCGTCGTGAACGCGGTGTGCTCACCCGCCGGCAAGCGCTCGAAGTTGCCCTCCGTGAGGATGGAGCTGAAGCCGCCGAGGCTGACGATTCGGGCGCCGGCCTTGATGGCGTAGGCAGCGGCGCCTCGAACGCGGGTCAGGTTTTCGCGCACGCAGGCGGAGTCGAGCCGGTCGGGAGGAATGAACGCGTCGATGTACAGGCCATGTACCTCGGCGTCGGTGGTCGATCGGACATCGACGCGGCAGACCGCACGCGGCGGAATCCACGGGAGGATGTCTTTGATCTCGTCGTCCGGCAGGGCAGTTCGCTCCGGTCCGCGCAGCGCCGAAAAGACATCCGCCGCCGCCTTCCACGTTTCGGGATGGCCGACCAGGGCGAAATCGACCCGTGGCGCTACACCGGCAGTTGCGCAATCCATGTGAGTGTGACCTCTCCCGGCAAGCCGAGGGCATCGAGCGTCTTCAGATACTGCTGAAGCGATGCTCCGCGGAGCTGCGCGGCGCTCAGGTCGATCGCGAAGAGCGCCGGCTTCACGCAGCTCGAAACGCAGACTTCGCAGTGTCCCTCGCTGCAGTCCTTCGCCAGCATCTTCGCGAGCGTCGTCATGACGTCGTCATGCAGCCGTCGCAGCTTGTCGTCGAAGCGGGCGGGATCTGCGTCTCGCTCCGCTTTCAGAATTGCGATCGCGTGGGCGGCGTGCTTCTGTTCATCCGCTGCGATGGCGGCGAAGACTTTGCCGAGATTTCCGGGGGCGACGTTCGCGACGCGCGTGTAGCTTGCGAGCGCGAGCGATTCCAGCATGATCTCCTGGATGATCAGACAGCCGGTGTAGTCCCGCTCCGCGACGCAGCGGAGGAACGACTCACGGATGCGCTTCCAATGCTTTCCGTCGACGTTGGCGATGACGTCGACGCCGATCTTCTGTCCCGCTGCGACGAAGGCCGCCGCGTGGGCTCGCTCGATGGCCGCGTGTTCCAACGCCTCTTCGGCTTCCGCGGGATCGTCACAGATGGTGACCAGCGAGGCGTAATTCATGGCCGCGATCCGCTCGCCCGTGACCGCCTGGGCCAGCACGTCCTGCCAGATCGAGGTTGTCGAAGTGGAGCAGTCTCTTTGGGGCTCGAGCTCGATCAATGTTTGCATCGGTTTCTCCTGTCGTGCGGTGGTGTTGTACATATGTATAACACCGATTCGCGAAATGTCAAGGGGGTTTTCGAGTGTGGTAGCGTCGAAATCCGGATGCGGATCGGAATCGATGCGACAAATTTGGGCAGCGGCGGGAGCCTCACACACATCGGCGAGCTCCTCACGGCCGCCCGTCCCGAGGAGCATGGAGTCAGCCGCGTCGTCGTTTGGGGAAGCCGTGACGTGCTGGCCCGTTTGCCGACTCGTCCGTGGCTCGACGCCGTTCACGAGCCGATGCTCGACGCTCCCCTTCCGATCCGGATCGTCTGGCAGCAGACGAAGATCTCCTCGCTCGCGCGCGGCGCGTCGTGCGATCTTCTCTTCGTTCCCGGCGGCACGTATCTCGGCAATTTCCGGCCGTTCGTCACGATGTCGCGCAACCTCCTGCCGTTCGATCCGCCGCAGCTCCGGCTCTTCGGCGCGTCGCTGCGTGTCCTGAAGTTTCTTCTGCTGCGGCTCAGTCACTCCAGGACGGTGTTGCATGCCGACGGGACGATTTTCCTGAATGACTACGGACGCTCGCGCGTGATGCGCCGCGTCCGTGGGGTGACGGGACGTCAGACGATCATCCCGCACGGAGTCTCCCAACGCTTCCGCCGAGCGCCACGGCCGCAGAAGCCGTTGAGCGCGTACTCGCCGGAGAACCCGTTTCGACTCCTCTACGTATCGACGATCGACGTCTACAAACATCAGACGGATGTCGCCGCGGCGGTGGCGCAGCTCGTCGGCGAAGGACTGCCGGTGCACCTCGACGTCGTCGGGCCGGCGCATCACACGCCGATCAGCCATCTCCACACGGTCGTGCGCCGGCTTCACGCCGAGGAGCACGTGCGTTACCGCGGTCCGATTGCATATGCCGACCTCCCGGAGGTCTACAACGAATCCGACGCGTTCGTCTTCGCGTCGACCTGCGAGAACCTCCCGAACTGTCTGCTCGAAGCGATGGGCGCGGGGCTTCCGATCGCCTGCTCCGACCGTCCTCCGATGCCGTACATCCTCGGCGAAGGCGGCGTCTACTTCGACGCGTCGGACACCGCGGACATCGTGCGCGCCCTCTGCCATCTGGTGACGTCGCCGGAGGCGCGGCAGGCGTATGCGGCGGCGGCGTATGCGCGCGCGCTGCAGTACTCGTGGGAGCGCTGCGCGCAGGAGACCTTCTCGTTCCTCAGGACCATCGTGTGAACCCGGTGGCGCTCCTTCGCCGTGGCGCGGGGGCGGTGTTCTCCGCACCGATGCGTCTCGTCCCGCGGCACTTCCGGTTTCCTGTGATGATGGGGATCGCGCGCGTGATCACGCCGTTCATCGCAAGGTCGGAGACGCGCCGGCCGCACGAGACGGCGCGAATCGATAGTGCAGCGGACCTGGCGGTCCATCTGGTATGGCACGTCATGACGAAGAACGGTGTTCCGTTCGACCCGATCGTCGATTGGAAGGGATACGAGGATCTGGTGACCGCGTATCGCGAGGGAAGAGGCGTCGTTCTCGCGTCGCCGCACGCCGCGCTCGGTCTTCTATCGATCCGCCAGAACTACGATCACGGGCTGAGGCCGATCACGATTACCAGTCACCCCGCACTGGTTCCGGGAACGCGCGTCGTTCACGAGACGATTCAGCCGTCCGCCACATTCTTCGTGACGGCGAAGCAGCGGCTGCGGGAGGGAAGGCTGGTCGGCGCCATGATCGATCGCGCCGAACATACCGAGGAGCGGACGATCGAAGTCGAGACGCCGCGCGGGCCGCTGATCGTCTCGCCCGCTCTGCTGGAGCTCGCGGTGCGCTGCGGCGCGCGAGTCGCGTTCGTCGCCGCGCGCGTGGATCATGGCCGCGTCGTCGGACGGTTCGCGGTGGCGTCCGGCGACAGCACCGAAGAGCTGGTAAACGAGTACGTCGACTTCGTGCGCGCGCACATCGACCAGGTCTCCGCATGACGCTGCGACGTCTTTTCATCGCCGCCGCGATCTTCCACGTCGTGGTGACGCTTCTGCTGTTTGTCGCAGGACGAATGCAGCTCGCGCCGCATCTTCTCGATCGCGATGGCATCCTTGCCGCCACGTCGGACAGCGTGATGTATCAGCAGGACGCCTTGCGTCCGGGTGCCTGGAGAGACGCGACGGAGCGGTTTCACGTGCGCCTTCTGGCTCCGTTCTTCAGGGCCTTTGCGCCGTTCCGCGCCGGTATTCTCGCCGCGGAGCCGCTCAACCTCTTCTGTTACCTCGCCATTGTCGGTCTGACGTTCGCGATCGGCCGCGAGACATTCGATCAGCGGTCCGGACTCGTCGCGGCAGGCGTCGTCGCGCTGTGGCCGACCTTCGTGCTGCATACGACGCAACTGCTGAAGGACCCGTTGTTCATCGCCGCGACGCTGGCGCTGGTAGTGGTCATCGTCAGTTGGCTCACCACGACCTACGACTGGTCGCGCGTCGTCGCTGCGGTTGTGGTGCTGGTCGCCGCCGCGGCGCTGCTGTACAGACTTCGCTGGCAATTCGGGATCGTCGTGCTTGCGATCGTCGTGTTCGGTCTCGTTCTCCTCGTCGCACGCCAGCTCTTCGAGCGACGTCTGCTGCTCCGCAACCTCGCGTCTGCCGCGGTCGCCCTCGGAGCGGGGCTGCTGATCGCTTCACAAGCCGATCGGACGCTGGTGAAAGTCAAACCGTATCCGTCGCCCGTCCGAGGGGAATCGAAGATGGTCGCGGGCACGGGAAAGCACGTCACGCCGTTGGTCGTGTGGGTGGCGCACGCGGATCGCACCGGCACGACGATCGGCGGCATTCGTGCGCGGTACAACCTTTCGGATGCCGGTGCGCGCTCGCCGATCGACGAACAGGTCGAGCTCCGCAGCGCGAGCGACGTCGTGGCGTACTTGCCGCGCGCCATCGCGATCGGATTCTGGGCTCCGTTTCCCGATATGTGGCTGACTCGCGGGCAGAACGTCGGGCAGGCCGGCCGCGCTCTGGCAGGCGCCGAAACGGCCATGATGTACGTCTTCGAGCTGTTCGCCGTACTCGCGATTGCCCTTCCACCGCGTCGCCTGCCCGCATTGCTGCTGTTCGGAATCGCGGCGATCGGCGTTACCGCGCTGGGGATGGTGGTATCGAACGTCGGCACGCTCTACCGTTTTCGCTACTCCTTCTGGATTCTGCTGATCATCACGGGCGTCGCGGGGGCGGAGAAGCTCGCGCACCGGTTCCGGGGACGTGCGGCCGTGGTTCCTGTCGTCGCGTGCATCCTCGCGTTGCTCGCGTCGTGCTCGCATGCCGCTCGTCCGGACGTCATCCTCACGAACCTGACTGGCACGCAGGTCGACGCGCTCTACCTATCTCCCGCTGACGCATCGACGTGGGAGGAGAACGTTCTCGGCGGCGACGTGCTGCGCGACGGCGACACGGTCGAGATTCGTTTCGCTTCGCCCTCGAGGCCGCGGCTCTGGGATCTTCGCGCAGAGGGGGGCGGCCTGCGCGCGGAGTGGAAAGCTCTCGATACAGGCCGTATCAGGAGAATCACACTTCGGGGACGTAGAGGCGCGGCGGTGGCGGAGCTTTCGGCCAACTGATGGGAAAGTTCGAGCGAAACACGATCGCGAATCTCGGCGGCACGATCTGGTCGGTCCTGCTCGGCCTCGTTTGCGTGCCGCTGCTGATTCGTTTCCTCGGCGCGGAGGCATTCGGTCTCGTCGGCCTGTTCCTGACGCTGCAGAGCATCTTCGCCTTTCTCGACCTCGGCGTCGGCGCCACGTTGAATCGTGAGATCGCGCGTCTGTCGGCCACGGCCTCCGATCCGGGCGAGCCGCGCGACCTCGTCTTCACGCTGCAGGCGATCTATTGGGCGGCGGCGATCGTCATCGCAATCGCGACCATCGTGTTCGCGCCGTTCATCGCGGGCGTCTGGCTCAAGCCGCATTCACTCCCGATCGCCGCGGTCACCGCATCCGTGCGGATGATGGGAGCGGCGATCGCGCTGCAGTTTCCGTTCGTCTTCTATCAGTGCGGCATGCTCGGGCTTCAGCGGCATGTGCTCTTCAACACTCTCTCGGCGGTGGTCGCGGCACTACGCAGCGCCGGGATTCTTCTCCTGGTCGCGTTCGTGAACCGCACTCCTCAGATGTACTTCGGCGGACAGATCGTCGTCAGCGCCGGCGCGACGATCGCGTCAGCGGTTCTGCTGTGGCGAATCCTTCCGTCGAGCGGCGGACGTCGGTCACGTTTCCGGCGCGATCTGCTACAGCGCGTCTGGCGATTCAGCACCGCGTGGAGCGTGAACTCTCTCGCGACACTGGCACTCCTGCAGGGCGACCGCATCGTCCTCAGCACCGTTCTGCCGCTCGAGATGTTCGGCTGGTACGCGCTCGCGCAACGCCTCGCCGCCGGACTCTACGCGATCATCATCGCGGTCGACGGCGTCATCTTTCCGCACTTCTCCGGCGCCGTCGCCACGGGTGACGAGCGGGAGATCGCGCACGTGTATCACCGCGGCGCGCAGGTCATGGCGGTGCTGCTCATTCCCGCGGCGGTCGTGACGGCGCTCTTCTCGCGAGAGGTCCTGACGCTCTTGACGCGTGACGCGGCGGCGGTGCGCAACGCGCATCTCGTTCTAACTCTACTTGCCGCCGGGATGCTTCTGCATGGTCTGTTTCAGGCTCCGTATTACATGCAGCTCGCATACGGACGCTGGCGGCTCATCTCGACGACGAACGCAGTCCTCGTGGCGACGATCCTGCCGCTGTACGTCATCGGCGGAAAGATGTTCGGCGCGGTCGGTGCCGCCGCCGTATTTGTGCTACTGAACCTCGGGTGGGCCGTGACGATGCCGCTGATGCACCGTCGTTTCGTCCGCGGAGAGGAGCGGCGCTGGCTCGTGCATGACGTGTCGCTGCCACTCGCAGGCGCGTTCGGCGCGGCCGCGGTCGCGTTCGTGCTGCTGCCGCGCGGAACCGGAGTGGTGCAGCTCCTCCTGTTTCTCGCCGTCGCCGGACTGGCCACGCTCGGTGCTACGGCCGTTGCAGCGCCGGACATCCGCTCGCTC
>DASYSN010000371.1:0-1636 GCA_036003305.1 Thermoanaerobaculia bacterium | reverse complement strand
CGCCGACGACAAGTACGACGGGATTCGGGCGCAGATTCACCGCGACTCGGCGCAGGTGCGCATTTACTCGCGGACTTTGGACGACGTCACGCACCGCTTCCCGGAGCTGGAAGCGGCGGCGCGTGAGCTGCCGCACGACGTGATCCTCGACGGCGAGATCGTCGCGTTCTCGGATCGCATCCTGCCATTCGCGGTCATCCAGACGCGGCTCGGGCGGCGCAAGGTAAGCGAGAAGCTGCTCCGCGAAGCGCCCGTGGTCTTCTTCGCTTTCGACTTGCTGTATCTCGATGGGGAGCCGCTGTTCGAGTTGCCGCTGCGCGATCGCGATGGCCGGCTGCGGTCTCTGCTTCACGGAACTTCTCTTCGCGTCGCCGACCGCGTGATCATTGAGCACGCTTCGCAGATCGATCCGGCGTTCGACGCCGCCCGCGCTCGAGCGAACGAGGGACTGGTCATCAAGGATCCGGAGTCGATCTACACCCCGGGCCGCCGCGGCAAGTCGTGGCTGAAGTACAAGAAGGCGCTCGCCACGCTCGACTGCGTCGTCACGTACGCGCAGTGGGGGAACGGCAAGCGGCGAAACGTACTCTCGGATCTGACGTTCGCCGTCCGCCGCGATGGAGAGCTCGTAAACATCGGCAAGGCGTACAGCGGCCTCACCGACGCCGAGATCGCCGATATGACGGAACACTTCAAACGCACCACGGTCGCGCAGCACGGGCCGGTGTTCGAGGTCGAGCCGACGGTGGTGCTCGAGATCGCGTTCGATCGCATCCAGGAGTCGTCGCGCCACAAGTCGGGCTACGCCATGCGCTTCCCGCGCATCGTCCGGATTCGCGATGACAAGACGGTCGATCAGATCTCGACGATCGACGAGGTGCGCCGGATTTATGAAGGGCAGTTGAAACGCGAACGTCAGGAGTGACATCCTCCGCGACTCGATGCCGCCGCCTCAGCCCGCTGGAAAAAGCTTCATCGCCGCACCGCCCCAGCGGCTCGTGCTCGACGACGGCTTTCAGTTCATCCACGGGCAGCGCATCGCGCCGTTCACGATCGTTTACGAGACGTTCGGCGAGCTGAATGAGGCGAAGGACAACGCGATCCTCGTCTGCCACGCGCTCTCCTCCGGCGCGCACTGCGCCGGCAAGTACACGCAGGATGAGGAGGAGCGCCCCGGCTGGTGGGATGGTCTCGTCGGCTACGGCAAGGGGATCGACCTCTCGAAGTACTTCGTCGTCTGCGTGAATTTTCCAGGCTCGCCGTTCGGAACGACCGCGCCGGCGTCGATCGACCCGCGCACCGGCAAGCCGTACGGCTCCGCCTATCCCTGGCCGACGATCGAAGACTTCGTCCACTCCGAGAAGCTCGTCCTCGACCACCTCGGCATCACGAAGCTCTGCGCCATCGCCGGCGGTTCGCTCGGCGGGATGCAGGTGCTGATGTGGTGCGCGATGTACCCGGACATGGCGGAGTCGGTCATCGCGATGGCCACCGGCGCCGCAGTCCCGGTGCACGGAATCGCGTGGCACATCATCGGCCGCAAGATCATCGAAGCCGATGCCTGCTTCAAGAATGGCGACTATTACGACAATCACGATCCGCTGCGCGGCCTGCAGGTCGCGCGCATGGTCGGCCA
>DASYSN010000370.1:0-3790 GCA_036003305.1 Thermoanaerobaculia bacterium | reverse complement strand
GATGAGGGGGCCGCGCATCCTCCCGAGTAAACGCTCGTCATAGAACCCGAGTAGAGGGTTCATGAGAACGGCACGAATGACCGCCGAAGCCGTGGTGAGTGACGAGCTGACGACAACGACACCGATCCTGCTCGCCACGATCCGGGCGGCGCAACATGGTGATTCGCGCGCGTTCGAGGAACTGATGATCCTGAGCGAACGGCGTGTTGCGAATGTAGCGTGGCGAATCCTCGGCGACGCCGAGGAGGTGAAGGAGGCGATGCAGGAGACGTTTCTGCGCGTCTTCCGGCACCTGAAACGCTACGACGAGAACCGCGACTTCTTCGGCTGGCTGTACCGCATCGCCGTGAACGTCTGCCGCGACCTCGATCAGCGCCGGCGGCGCCGCCGGATCTTCACGCCGATCGACGACGCGATGCCGCTCACGACGCCACCGCGCACGAACGACGACGTGCAGATGCTGCGGCGCGCCATCGACACGCTTCCGGAGCGCGAGCGGCTCGCGATCCTGCTGCGCGACATCGAGGAGCTCTCCACCGAGGACGTCGCGGAGATCCTCGGCAACACGCCGGCGACGGTGCGCGTGCAGATCAGCAAGGCACGGGCGAAGCTCCGCGCGTTTTTCGGAGGGAAGCGATGAACTTGCCTTTGAACGACCGCGATTTCGCGGAGATCCGCGGGAACGTCATGCGCGAGATCGCACGGCGGCAGCGGCGGAATGCTTTCGTGCTCGCGGCCTCGGTGGCGTTCGCGGTGGTGGCGATGGTGTTCGTGCTCATTCCGCGGCCTTTGCCGAGAAGCGCCGGCGAGGGCGCCGGCGCCACACAGAAGAAGCCCGCCGCACAACCCAGTGTGGCGCCGGCGCCCTCGCCGGCGAAAACCGTTGTCGCCACGCAAACGCCGCCAAAACACCACCACCGCCGCCGCAAACCAGCCCCACCGATCGCGATCGCATCATCCGAACAGCAACCGATCACCATCGAGCTACAGACCGCGAATCCCGATGTACGAATCATCTGGATCGCAAGACAGGAGACGAAATGAAACGCATCCTTTTCGCCATCGCCCTTCTCCTCATCACACTGCCGGGTTTAGCGCAGGAGAAAGAGCCCGAATCCGTCGTCAACCGCGACTTCCGGAGCAAGGTCTTCGAGGTCCAGAACCGCGATCCGCATGACATCGCAAACTCGATCCGACTCCTCGGCAGCGGGGCGAAGGGGGCCGCGGTCGACGTGAACAGTCAGCTCAAGACGATCACCGTTCGCGACTTCCCGGAGAACCTCGCCACGATCGAGGCGGCGATCAAACGCCTCGACATCCCGGCGTCGGCCAGCACCGACGCGCAGATGCGCGTCTGGATCGTGATCGGCGCGAAGTCGCCGATCGCCGACGCTCAGTCGCTGCCGGAAGACCTCGAGCCGGTCTTGAAGGAGCTCCGATCGACCTTACGGTATTCGAACTACGCGCTGTTGGCGGCCACCGTGAACCGCGTCGCGCGCGGAATCATGGTCGAAGGATCCGGCGTCGCCGAGCCGGCGGCGCTCGGCATGTCGGTGAAGCCGGACCAGCCGGTGATGTACACCTACCGCCTCCGTCAGCCGGCGATCGTCACGTTGAATGACCGCGCCGCGCTCAGCACGGAGAGCTTCAACTTCGGCATGCGCATTCCGATCAACGTCGGAAACGGCGCGATGCAGTATCAGAACGTCGGCTTCGACACGCCGGTGACGGTGCGCGACAAGGAGAAGGTCGTCATCGGCACGACGACGATGGGCGACAAGGCGCTCATCGTCATCGTGACGGCGGACATCACGAAATAGTCACAGGCCTGAACGCGCGGATGCGCCGGCAGGCTTCTGCGAGCGAGTCGAAGTCTTTCGCATAGCAGAAGCGGAGCATCCGCGCGCCACGGTCGGAGACGTAGAAGGCCGACCCCGGCACCGACGCGACGCGCGCTTCCTCGAGGAGCGCGTTCGCCGCTTCGCGGTCGCTGGCGAACGAATCGGGGATCTCGGCGAGCATGTAATACGACCCCTGCGGCACGAACGGCTTGAACCCCGCCTCCGCGAGCGCCGACGCCAGCATGTCGCGCTTCGTCTGGTAATCGCGCGCCATGGTCTCGTAGTACTCGTCCGGCACTTCGAGCGCGCGCGCCACGCCCCACTGCAGCGGTGTCGGCGCACAGATGTAGAAGACGTCGTTCACGAGACCGATCGCCTGCGACACCCGCTGCGGCGCCGTGACGTAGCCGATGCGCCAGCCGGTGATCGAGAACGTTTTCGAGAAGCCGCTGATGGTGATGGTGACGTCGCGGCAGGAGTCGAGCGACGCCATCGAGACGTGCTTGCGGCCGTCGTTGACGATGTATTCGTAGATCTCGTCGGTGTACGCCCACGCGTTGAACTCGCGGCAGAGCGCGCCGATCTTCTCCAGCTCGTCGCGCGTGAAGACCTTCCCGCATGGATTCGACGGTGTGCAGACCACGATGCCGCGCGTCTTCGGCCCGAACGCGGCGCGGAGGGCGTCGAAGTCGATCGACCAGTCGTCGTGCTCGCGCAGCGGCACGAACTTCGGCGTGACGCCGAGGAGCTTGAGGTTGTTGAGGTGGTAGCCGTAGTACGGCTCGAAGAGGATCACTTCGTCGCCGGGGTTCAGCGTCGCCATGACCGCCATCGCGAAGCCGCCGGTCGCGCCGACGGTCACGACGACCTCGGTCGCCGGATCGACGCGGAAGCCGTTGTAGTGCTCGATCTTGCGCGCGATTCTGTCGCGGAGAAGATCGATCCCCTCGAACTTCGAGTACGTCGCCTTATGCGACCGGATCGCGTCGCATGCCCCCTCGATGAGCTCCGGGATGCTCGGCAAATCGCAGATCCCCTGGCCGAGGTTGATGCCGCCGACGCGCTCGCACTCGCGAGACATGCGCCGGATGTCGGACTGCAGCAGTCCGCGAAGACGGTCGCTGAGCTGGTTCATGGTACGTAGTGTAGCGTCGGAACGGCACCGCACTAAAATGCGCTCCTCATGAGCGCAGCCATCACTGAAACGTCCCTCCCGTTCCCGCTCGCGCGCCGCGGAAAGGTTCGCGACGTCTACGATCTCGACGACCGCTATCTGTTCGTCGCGACCGACCGGATCAGCGCGTTCGACGTCGTCCTCTCGCCGGGGATTCCGGACAAGGGGAAGGTGCTGAACCAGATCTCGAACTTCTGGTTCGAGCGGTTCACCGACGTCCCGAACCACATCATCGAGAGCGACTTCGATCGCTTCCCCGGCGAGGTGGCGCTGCACGACGAGCTGCGCGGGCGCAGCGTGATCGTGCGTAAGTGCGAGGTGATTCCGATCGAGTGCGTCGCGCGCGGCTATCTCGTCGGCTCGGGCCTCAAGGAGTACAACAAAACCGGAAAGGTGTGCGGGATCGCGCTGCCGCCGGGCCTCCAGACGGCGAGCAAGCTGCTGGAGCCGATCTTCACGCCGTCGACGAAGGAAGAGAGCGGCCACGACATCAACATCTCGTTCGAACAGATGTCGGAGCGGATCGGCGAGGACCTCGCGACGCAGCTTCGCGATCTGACGCTGCGGCTCTACAGCGAAGCGGCCGACTACGCGCTCACGCGCGGCATCATCATTGCGGACACGAAGTTCGAGTTCGGCCTCGCGAAGGGACAGGTCATCTGGATCGACGAGGCGCTGACGCCCGACTCCTCGCGCTTCTGGCCCGCCGATCAGTACAAGGTCGGCGAGAACCCGCCGTCGTACGACAAGCAGTTCACCCGCGACTGGCTCGAGT
>DASYSN010000369.1:0-18315 GCA_036003305.1 Thermoanaerobaculia bacterium | reverse complement strand
GAATCGCGGCGGCAGCGGGAGCGGCTGGCATTTCTTGCCGACGCCAGCCGGGCGCTCGCGTCGATCGACTACGGAGAAACGCTGGCGCGGATCGCAAAGATCGCGGTGCCGCGGATTGCGGACTGGTGCGCGATCGATCTGCTGTCCGAGGACGGCCAGACGATCTCGCGCGTCACGGTCGAGCACGATGACCCTGCCAAGGTGGAGCAGGCGAAGGAGCTCCAGGAGAAGAATCCGCCCACCCCCTCCGATCCCGGCATCGCCGACGCCATTCGGGAGCGGCGCGCGGTCTTCTATCCCGATATCTCCGTGGAAGTGCTTCGCGCGCGCGGCACGCCCGAGGTCCGCCTCCGTCTCATCCAGGAGCTCGGGCTGCGTTCCTTGATCATCGCCCCGATGATTGCAGGGGACCGCGTGCTCGGAACTCTCACGCTGGTGACCGCGAACGATCGGCGGCTCATGGCCGACGACGTCACGGTGGCCGAGAATGTCGCGTCGCGCGCCGCCGTCGCGGTCCAGAACGCGCAACTCTACCTGGAGGCGCAGGAAGCAAACCGTGCGAAGGACGACTTCCTCGCCACGGTCTCCCACGAGTTGCGCACGCCGATGACGGCGATCCTCGGCTGGGCGAAGCTGCTGCGCACCACGACCGATCCGTCCATCATCGACGAGGGGACGGCGGCGATCGAGCGGAGCGCGTCGGCGCAGGCGCAGCTCGTGGACGACATTCTCGACGTCGCCCGCATTCGAGTCGGGAAGCTGCGGATGCGGTTTGAAGAGGCGAGCCTGGCCGAGGTCGTCGAGCGCGCCGTGGAGACCGTCCGGTTCGCCGCCCGCGCCAAGCACATCGAGCTGCACGTCGATCTGCCGGCGCGGGAAGTGCCGGTGAACGGGGACCGCCAACGCCTGCAGCAGGTCGTCTGGAATCTCCTGTCGAATGCGATCAAGTTCACGCCGGACGGCGGGCGGGTCTCCGTGAGGCTCGAGAGTGGAGACCGGGTCGCGCGCATCAGCGTCAGCGACACCGGACTCGGCATCGCGCCCGAGTTTCTACCGCACATCTTCGAGCGATTCCGGCAGGCCGAGACGAATCAGACACGCGGTCACGGCGGCCTCGGTCTCGGACTCTCGATCGCACAGCACATCGTCGCGGCTCATCACGGCTCCATTCATGGCGAGAGTGCGGGCGAGGGAAAGGGCGCGACGTTCACCGTCGAGATTCCGCTGGTCGTGAAGGAGGAGAGGCGGCAGCCGGCGCCGTTCGGTCGGCGCGCGACCGATCCGATTCCGTCGCTCGCGGGCGTCTCCGCGCTGGTCGTCGAGGACGACGAGCCGACGCGCCAATTCCTCTGCTTTACGCTGGAGCGGGCCGGCGCGCGTTGTCTCAAAGCGCGTTCGGTGGATGAGGCGATCGCGCAGTTCCAGTCTGCCTCGGTGGACGTGATCGTCAGCGACATCGCGATGCCCGCGAAGACGGGGTACGAGCTCGCGCGCGTCGTGCGGGAGTCAAAGTCACGGATACCGATGCTGGCCGTCACGGCGTCCGGCATCAGCGCCGACCGCGATCGCGCCATCACCAGCGGCTTCGACGAGTATCTCCGCAAACCGCTCGAGCCGGAGACGCTCGTCAGGACCGTGCACCGGCTGCTGCTCGCGCGGCGTTGAGCAGCAGCATGGTCAGGCAAAAGGATTGGTGATTCGAACGCGTCCGTACATACGTCCGGTCTGGAAGTCCTCGGAGTAGATCTCTGTCAAGCCGTTCGTATCGGCGTAGGCCCACATCTGCGCGTCGAACCAGGAAAGCTGATAGGCGGCGGTGGCGCGAAGAGCCGCATGGACAATCTCTTCTGTGGGATAGAGGACATCGAACTCGGCGAGCAACTCCTCGGTTTCGCGCGTCGCGTCGGCCGGATCGAGCAGCGGAGGCGAACCTCGCAGAGTGCGTGTGACTGCGGCGTAGAACTCAACGACGGCCTGATACGCGATCCGAACAGACTGCCGTTCGATGCCAAGACGCAGCAGGTCGGTCGCGATGTGCTGCTTGCGAGGATCGCGCGAATCGTAGCGATAGACGAGGACGTTCGTGTCAACGAGTATGGCCACGGTCGTAAAGATCCTCGCGCTTCCATCCGCGATCCGTGGAGGCCCGCCGGCGGCGCCCACTTCCGAGTCGTCGGGTGGCGGCGTCGAACATGGCGAGTTTCTGCTCGATCGTGAGGGTGGGCTGGGCTCCGCGCGGTTTTACGCGCAGCTCTTCGCCCGCAATTCGCCACTCGACGTCGTCGCCAGGATGGACGCCGAGCCGTTCCGCCAGCGACTTTGGAATGCTGACTTGGTACTTACTCGTAATCTTACCCACAGCCTTACTGTAACAAGGCTTGCAGCCAAGTCAAGCGGCCTGTCAGGCGCCGCCGGACGCTGCCGCGCTCGCCGCCTCGCTCAGCAGCCGGTCGACGTCGAACGGTTTGTGAATGAAGCGGACGACCGGAGGGCAGATTTTCTCCGCAACGGTCGGGCCGTACGCGGTCATGACGATGACCCGATCGAACATCTCCGGGTGGTGATCGGCGATGTAATGAATGACGCCAAAGCCGTCGATGCGCGGCATCATCAGGTCGAGCACGACCACGGCGTACTCGTACTGGATCAGCTGCTCGATCGCCGCAGCCCCGTCCGGCACGGCGTCGACGTCAAAGCCGTGGCGCCGCAATATTTTGGTGACGAGGATGCGGATGGCGGCATCGTCATCGACGACAAGAGCTCTTTTCACACACGCTCCCGCCAAAGCTACTTCTCCCGAGCGCTAATTAAGCAAGGGGAAAGCCACATGTCCTTGACGCCCCGGGGGCCGCTTTTGTGAGCGGGCTCACGTTCTGTGGAAGCGGACGGACTAAGATTTGCGCCTCGCGTAACGAATGGACGTACTTCGTATCGGCCGCTACCGCATATTGCAGCGCCTCGGCGGTGGAGGTTCGTCCGACGTTTATGTAGCGGAAGACCGGCTCCTCGGCCGCAAGGTCGCGCTCAAGATCCTGCGCCGCCGCGAATCGGACCCCGATCAGATGCGCCGCTTCATGCGCGAGGCGCGCAGCGCCTCGATGCTGAATCACCCGAACGTCGTCACGATCTTTGACATCGGACGCGACAACGAGGCCGACTACATCGCCACGGAGCTCGTGCAGGGGGAGACTCTCCGCGAGCGCCTGCAGCGCGGGCCGATGACGATCGTCGAGGCGGTCGACGTCGCAACCGCCGTCGCGAATGCGCTCGCCGCGGCGCACGAGGCGTGGCTCGTCCATCGCGACATCAAGCCGGAGAACATCGCCATCCGTCCCGACGGCCTGGTAAAGGTGCTCGACTTCGGCGTCTCGGCGCTCGCCGGAGACGGCGACGCGACCGATCCGCTCCGCCGCGATACGCTTGTCGGAACGCTGCATTACCTCTCGCCCGAGCAGGTCCGCGGCGAGCCGATCATCGACACCCGTTCCGACATCTACAGCCTCGGCGTCGTCCTGTACGAGATGCTGGCGCAACGCGTGCCGTTCAACGGCAAGCACGTCATGGACGTTCTCGCGGCGATCGTGGAACTGGAACCGGAGCCGCTCCCCGCGCTCGTTCCGGAGCGGCTGCGCGATCTCGTGACGCGCTCGCTCGCGAAGGACATGTACCAGCGTCCGCAGACGGCCGCCGAGATGAGCGCGACGCTGGCCGAAGTCCACCTCGACCTCGTCATGCGTCAGCGCGCCGCGACGGCGTGACCGGGCCGTTTTTCGAACACGATCCGCTCGGCCGTCACCTCGATCACGCGCATCCGGCGCAACTCGGTCTCGCCATCCATTAGGACGAGAACGTCGCCGTCGAGAGTCCAGCGGCACGATTGCGGTAGGGGGCGATCGCCGGCATCGATGCCGACACGGATCGCAGTGCCGTCGGGCTCGAGGTCCAGCGCGTCGCGTCCGCGAGACGGAGGGAAACTGGCGCCAGCGCGCCGGAAGACGACGCGTTGCTCGTCGTCTTCCTCGTGCGCGTGGCGCCACGATCCGAAAAATTGCTTCCTATTCAAATTCAGCCGACCATCCGAGCCACTGCGGCGGGACCTGCGTCGATTGCGTGCTGACCCAGTTCAGGAAGCGGCCTGACCTGGCCGTCGCCGGCGGAGTTGCGAACGACGACCGCGGCCCGGCGAAGACCGCCTGCATCCTTGCCACCTGTCCCACGGTGAAGAAACACATGACGTCGTCATCGACATAATCCATGAAGTTCATGAACATGTCGCCGTTCGGGCCGTTGTTGCAGGTCACGTGTGGGAAGGTGGGAGCGCCGTAGTTCGGCGATTCGGCGGGCGGCGTGTCGTCGACGTAGTCGTCGCCGCCGCAGCCGATGACGTCACCCCAGATGTGACGCAAGTTGAGCCAGTGTCCGACCTCGTGCGTAGTGGTGCGGCCGAGATCGAACGGTGCATCCGTGGAGCCGCCGGAGCCGAACGCGCTGTAGCGGATCACGACTCCGTCCGTCGTGGCGGGGCCGCCGGGGAACTGCGCGTATCCAAGGAGGCCGCCGGCGAGGTTGCAGGTCCAGATGTTCAGGTACCTGTCCGCCGGCCAGGGGTCCGCGCCGCCGGTCGCGGCGGACTTTACGCTCTCATCGACGCCGAACGACGGTCGTGAGGTCTGCGTACGCGTGATGCCGTCGGTCGGGTTCCCCAACGGATCGGCCGACGCGAGATGGAACTGAACGCCGGCGCTTCCGACGAGACTGGTCCACGGCGGCGGAACGCTCCCGCGATCGTTGTTCATCGCCATGTAGTCGCGATTCAGGACTTCGATCTGCGACTGCACCTGCTGCTCGGCGACGTTCTGCTCGTCGGTTTGATAGACGACGTGCACGACTACGGGAATGTCGAACGAATTGACCAGCCGCAACGATCCGGCGACGCGCGTGAACTTGTTCGTGTACATCTCGAGCAGCAGCTGGTTCGCCTGATACTCGCGCAACTGCAGCAGGCGCTGGTGGAGCTCAGGCGTGCCGCACTTTCGCGTGGTCGGTTCGTCGTCCCGGCTCATCGTTCGTCTTTTTCGTGCCGCGTGGCGACATTGGCGTCACGGAAATCGGAGGTGTCGTTCGCGCTGAGGCACTTGTACTTGTCGAACGTGTAGAACTGGTTGTCGCTCTCCGCGGTTCCGGAGATGTTGTAGAAGTCGCCGACCTTCGGACGGTCGCTGGCGGGCCCCCACGGGCCACATGACATCGACATCGTGACGGGATCGAAAGTGCCGGTGCCTCCGACGAGATTGTTGCCGCCGGTGATGGAGTGGGCGTTGACGTTTTTGTATTTGCCTGCTGGCTGGGGCATGACGTTCTCCTTTTGATTTCGACTGGGTCAGAAAGCTGCGAGCCGCCACGAGTCGTCGGGACCGACGACCGCGGCGAGGCGGGTGTTGGTGGAAGAGAAGGGGAGTTGTACGTTCGGGACGATCGACTGCGGGTCGAGGGGCTGGCCGGTGACGTAGTCGCCGAACGCGATCCAGTACGTCGCGTCAGGAGCAAACGCACGCGAGGCTCCGGGCTTCGCGGGAGCGACGAACGCCGTCATCCCGCCCGTTCCGATGCCGACCGAGAGCGCTCCTGGAGCGATCGCTTCGTCGGTGAGGATGACGAGCGATCCCGGTTGCGTGGCGCGCGACGGGTCGGCGAACGTATAGAAGTGTTGCTGGCGCGTGACGGTGATCTGGTTGTCGCCGGCGGGGTCCGCCGGCCACGACTGCCACGCCTGTAACGTGACGTCGGGCGAGAGATCGAGTGCTTCCCGCCAGACGAACGAGAGCGCGGTCTGCCAGGCGATGAAGACATTCGTCGCCGGTGCGGCCGCCTTGGTGAGCCACGCCACCGGCTGTCCTCCCGCCGCTTCGATCTCCGGGCTTCGTTGGTAGACGCAAACCGCGCCGGGGCGGCCGGTATCGTTGCGGAAGAGAAGTTCGAGAGTCGTGACGGGCATGGCGTGTCTCCAGGGAGCGAAGAAGCGCCGCCGTTCGGCGAGGCGGCGCTTCTTCGGGCTGTATCAGTCGGCGCCCCAGAGGGCTTTTTCCGACTTGCGTGCGGTCTGTTCGACCTGGCCGCCCTGTCGTGCCGAGACGTAGCGTGCGTTGACCGCCGACGTCGGCGACACCTTCCAGCTGTTGTCGGCCCCGAGGATCGCCGTCATGGAGGTGACGCCCGGCGGGAACGCGATCTCCGCCTTGTTCGTCACCGAAGTCGTGTCCATGACCTGGCCCTTCGCGAAGTTGCCGAAGGTGATGTAGTACTTCGGATGCGGAGTGAAGATCAGGTTGTAGTTCGGCTGCGCCTGGACCGCGAAGGTTCCGGAGCCCGACATGCCGATACCGACCGACGCCATCTTGAGCGGCACGGTGTTGTCTTCACGGATGTAGAGACTGCCGGCGTTGGCACCCGCCGTCTGATTCGCGAACTGGTATGCGCCGCCGATGTAGGAGAGGGTGATCGAGTTCGTGGTCGACAGATCGGCGGGAACGGTCTGTCCGGCCATGAACATCACGCCCGGGATCAGGAGACCGGTCTCGGCCCAGACGAAGCTGTAGTCGATGGTCCACTGGAACGTGATGTTGGTGTTCGGCGCGGCGACCTTGGAGAACCAGGCGAGCGAGAGAACGTTCGGCAGCGCGAGGTTCGGATCTTCCTGGTAGACGCAACCGCTTCCCTGATTGGTCGACTGGTTCTGAAAAATGAGGCTGTAGGTGACTCCTGCCATGATTTTCTTCCTTTCAATTGCTTGCAGCGGACCGCGGTTCCGTTGCATCGCGGGGTTTGAACTCGGCTGGAAAACGGGCGCGCGCGTTCATTCGTGAATTCCTTTCGCCTCCGCGGCGAGGCGCGTGAGCACATCGTCCAGGAGCAGCGCGGCAAGCGGATCCTCGGGATCGATTTGGGCGGCGCGTCCGAGCGCGCCGGCCGCGGCGATCGTCTCGCCGAAGCGAAGGTGCGTTTCTCCGAGCGCGCGGAAGTGGATGGCGTTCGACGGCTCTTCTTCGGCCGCCTCGAGAAGCGACACGACGGCTGGATCGCGGAGGCCGCGCAGTGCCGCGGCGCGCCCGAAGAGGTGGAGTCGTCCGGCGTCGTGCGCGGCGCGGTTCGACCCCTGCAGGTACGTCTCGATCGCCTCCTGATCCCTCCCGAGCGCCTCGAGGACGGCGGCCAGCTCGAGCCACGCCGTGAGCTGATACGGAACCTTGGCGGCGGCGGCGCGATAGTGGGGGAGCGCGTCTTCGAGGCGTCCCGCGGCGGCGAGCGCTCGCGCCAGCGCGCGGTGTCCCGCCGAACCGGTCGGATATTTCGCAAGATAGCGCTCCGCCCGCGCGATCTGGCGCGGCGACGCATCGGCGGAGTCGATGACGAGGCGGACGTCGCGCGCTTCGCCCCGCTCGTTCGTCATACGGAAGACGCGTATCGCGCGCGCCGGCTGCTTCTTCGGCGCGCTGCGCGAGCGCGGGTGCGCATGCATTTTCACGCCGCTGCGGAGTGCGTCGCGCCCGAGTTGAATGCACTTCCGTACGTTCTGCTCCGACATGCCGAGCCGGCGCGCGATCTCGGCGCATCGCAACTCCTCGAAGTAGTGCATCGAGACCGCGGCGCGCAGGCGCGGAGGGAGCATGCGAACGGACGCGTGAAGGAGTGAGTCGCGCTCGACCTCGAGGAGCGAGCGTTCCGGATCCCCTGACGCGACCAGGAGCGCCGCGAGAGGGGCGGCGGGGACGGAGAGGAAGGTGTCGAGGCTCAGCTCACGCCGCAGCCGCCGTTCACGATACAGATCGAAGCAGATGTTGCGCGCTACGGTGAAGAGCCACGCCTTGGCGTATTCGCGGTCCGTGAGGTCGGACGGGCAGTTCTCGAAGGCGCGTACGGCAGTCCTGGCGAATGCTTCGTCGGCTTCGTCGCGGCGGCCGCCGAGCCATTTGACGCAGAGCTTGTAGAGGACTTCGTGATGACTGTTCCAGAGATCGATGAATGTTTGCGAGGGTGCCGGTCCGACGTGGGTCGAGTCGTCGTGCAAGGTGTCTTGAAACGCGTCAGAGGTCAGATGGGATGGCACGGCCGGGACCGCACCGGCGGCCCTGTGAATCGCATTCGGTCGTGGGACCCAGAAGGCGCGCCCGCTGCTGCGCGGCTCGACATGCCTCGAGCAGCGCCGGCGTGCTTCGCTCCTCAAACGTTCGCGTTCGAAGAGAAGTGAATTCTTTCCGTATGACCGGAAGTCGGCCTAATCTTGCACGAGACGTAGAGTCGACGTCGGTGTGAACTCCCACGTATTCTGCTTCGTGTAGATCGCGGTCATCGACAGCACGTTCACCGGGAAGACGACCTCGGCGGAGATGATCGCGTCCCGATCGATGACGGCGCCGCGCGTGAACGTTCCGAATGAAATCCAGTACTGCGGATCCGGAACGAACTGCAGGATCGTGTTCGGTTGCGTCACGGCGACGATCGTGCCGTAGCCATCCATGCCGATACCCGTCACCGCCAGGCCCGCAGGAAGGGTGGAGTCCTCCTGAATGGTCAGCGTTCCGGCGGTCGTTCCGGTGGAGAGGTTCTCGAACGTGTAGGCGTTGCTCACGTAAGTGAGGGTGACGCGATTGTTGTCCGACAACCCCGCCGCCCACGCCTGCGATCCGACGATGATGACTCCGGGGTCGATCGACGAGGAGGAGTTCGACCAGACGAAACAGTTGACGCCGCTCCATTCAAACGTGACCGTCGTGGTTTTGAAGACATGGCGGGCGAGCCACACGAGAGACGACGTTTTGGCGACGGGCTGCTTCAGGGTCTGAAACAGGCAAACGTCGCCCTCGTTGTCCGACTGATTGACGAACACCACGCTGTGAGTGAACCCGACCGCCATGACCGGAACACGCGGTACGCGTCGGAAGGTGATTTTTTGAAGGCCGCGCTCGCGCGGCGTTTTCCGGATAATGAGGCGATGGTGGCAGCGTTTCTCGCGATCGCGCTGGCGATGCAGGTATCGACGGTGCTGAATCGCGTGACTGAATTGGCGCAGAAGAACGATCTCGCCGGCGCGGAGCGCGTGGCGGTCGAGGCGGTGCGGCAGGCGCCGAGCTCGCGCGATGCGCAACTGGCGCTGGCGCGGGTGTACCTATGGGAGGGGCGCTACCGCGAAGCGGTGAAGCTCTTCGCGGCGCTGGTCGCGCGGAACCCGCGCGACAACGACGCGAGGCGCGGGCTCGAACAGATTCGCGCTCAGTCGCGGTCGGGCTACGTGGTCGACGCCGGCTTCATCGACGACGATCAGCCGGAACAGTCGCTCATGCCGGCGGCGACGGTCTACGGTTTCTTCGATCCGCTGACGAAGTGGTTGCTCTCCGCTTCCGAAGCTCACCTGCACACGGACCTCGGCGACGGCGACTCCGAGTCGCTCCATGGCGACCTCTCGACGTTCTTGCCGCGACAGAAGATCGCGCTCGAGGGCGGCCTCGGATGGACGCGTTTTCCGGACGGCACTTCGCGCCTCATGCCTGAGGCGACGATCGCGCGCGACAAGTTCTCGCTCTCGTTCGATCGCCGTGCGCTGCTCCGAAGCGCTCCCGCGGTGCACTCGCACCCGTTCGCCGACGTGACGACCGTGCGCTGGACGCCTAGCGTGAACGCGTCGTTCTCCGCATCGCACTTCCGGTATTTCGATCAGAACAGCGGGAACAGCGCCGACGGGTACTGGCTCGTTCCGATGCGTTCCTTCCTTCTCGGCGCGTCGGCGGCGTACCGCGACACGAAGGAGTCGCGTTTCGTGAACGGGACCTACGATCCGTACTGGACGCCGATCGGCGAGCGCGAAGGGAGGGCGATCGCCGCCGTGACCTGGAAGCGCGTCAACCTCCACGTCGACGCCGGGGTCGCGTACGATCGCATCACCGGCACGTTTCATCCGTGGCGGGTGACGGCGTCGACGTCGTTTCCGCTTGCGAATGGGGCGACGCTGAACGTTTCAGCGGAGCGGTCGCGAACCGCGTTCTACACGGCGAATGAGATCCACGCGAGCGTGGCAGGACGATTCTGAGATCTTCCGCTGGCGCCGCGCGAAACCGATCGCGCGGTGGGAGCGGTGGGTCCTCGGCGTGCTGCTCTTCCTCGGGCTGCAGAGCGTCGTCGTCTTCGCGCTCTGGTGGTTCCGCCTCGAGCACGTCGGAAATCTGCCGCTGTTCGTGCTGCTGTCGTTCGCGACTTGGTACGGGATCTCGCGGATGCTGGTCGGGTGGTACAACATTTTTCACATCGAGCAGCCGGCGGTTCACCCTGTCATCCTGAGCCGCGAAGACGGCGAAGGACCCGTTTCGCATGTGGGCGACGGATCCTTCGCCGCGCTCCGCGGCTCCGCCGCTTCGCCGGCTCAGGATGACAGGGCGAGAACCGTCGCCATCTTCACCACTTCGTCGCCGGGGGAGCCGTTGGCGATGTTCGCGCGGACGCTGGCGGCGGCGCGGGACGTCCGCTATCCGCACACGACGTACCTGCTCGACGACACGCGCGATCCGCGGTTCGCGGAGCTCGCGCGTGAGATGGGCGCGGTGCATCTCGAGCTGGTCGGCATCCCCGGCGCGAAGGCGGGGAAGATCAATGCAGCGCTGAGGCAGACGACCGAGGAGATCATCCTCGTGCTCGACCCCGACCACATCCCGTTCCCCGAGTTTCTCGACCGCGTGCTCGGCTACTTCGACGACAAGCACGTCGGCTTCGTCCAGGTGGCGCAGACGTATTACAACGCGCCGCGGTCGTTCGTCGCGCGCGCCGCGGCGGAGCAGACGTTCGCGTTCTACGGGCCGATCCTGCAGGGGATGCACGGCAGCGCCACGGCCGTCGCCATCGGCGCGAACTGCACCTTCCGGCGCAGGGCGCTCGAGTCGATCGGAGGCCACGGCATCGGCCTCGCCGAGGATCTCGTGACCGCAATCCGATTGCACGCCGCCGGGTGGAAGTCGGTTTACGTTCCGGAGGTCGTGGCGCGCGGTCTCGTCCCGGAGGACCTCGACTCGTTCGTGAGACAGCAGCTCAAGTGGGCGAGGGGAGTGTACGAGGTTCTGCTCCGCGAATATCCGCGGGCGTTCCGGCGCCTCACGATGCACCAGCGCATCTCGTACGCGATGATCGGGACGTATTACCTCGTCGGGCTGACGTCGCTCATCTACCTCGCGATCCCGCTGCTCTACCTGCTCACCGGATTGCAGCCGGCGGCGATGTTCCTCGCGGAGTACGTCGTCCACGCCCTGCCGGTCGGCGTCCTCGGCGTCGCGATTTATCGATTCATGCAGCGGTGGATGTGCGATCCCGATCGCGAGCGCGGGTGGCACTGGCGCGGAACGCTGCTGAAGATCGGCTGCTGGAGCGTCTATTTGAAAGCACTCATGCTCGCGTTCGCCAATGTGGCTGTGCCGTACATTCCGACGGCGAAGGAGCGGCGCACGGGCAATTTCTGGCGACTGGCGGCCGTTCCGCTCAGCGTCGTCACGCTCTCGGCAGCGACGGTCGTTTACGCGGTGATGCAGCGCCTGTTCGTCCTCTCCGAGGCGGAGGTGCGCATCACGACGGAAGCGACGGCGGGCATGATTGGATTCGTGGCCGTCAACGTCGTCTTCATGAGCGGGCGCTTGTACGCGGCATGGAAAGACTCCGATCACACACGGCGCGCAAGCGCTACGAAGTCGCCTTCTTCGCCCTCGGCTGGCTGATCGCGATCGGCGTCGCGTTCCAGCTCGGCGTCCGCCGCTATCTCCGGATCGGCTACGACTCGATCGAGGAGCGGCTGGCGCACGTCGGCCAGACGATGTCGGATACCGAGGGGAGCGCGCTGGAGAAGACGCGCCACGGATCGCGGCGCGACGAGATGCAGGCGCTCTTCCCGTCGCTGCAGTCGCGCGCGTGGCTCGCGAAGCCGAACCGCATGCTGTTGGGGGCGTACGACGGCAGCATGCCCGACTCGTTCAACGGATTCACGGAGCTCGAGTCGCAACTGCAGTACCACTTTCCGATCGTGTCATTCTATCAGGCGTGGGGCGACCGGCCGGATGAAGCGCATTTCCCCCTGCGCACGATCGAGACGATCGACCGCCTCGGCTCGGTACCGATGGTGACGTGGGAGCCGTGGGTACGCGATTTCGACTCCACGCTGCGGCCGAACCTGCCGCCGCCGGCCGAACGCGAGTACGCGTCGCTCGCGTCGATCGCGCGCGGCGACTACGACTTCTACATCACGGCGTGGGCGCGCGAGGCGGCGCAGTACGGGAAGCCGATCTTCATCCGCTTCGCGCACGAGATGAACGACCCGTATCGCTATCCGTGGGGACCGCAGGACGGCAACCGTCCCGACGACTTCATCGCCGCGTGGAAGCACGTGCACCTGATCTTCCAGAAGATGAGCGCCACGAACGTGCTGTGGGTCTGGTCGCCTCACATCTCGATGCCGTGGTTCGAGTATTACTACCCCGGCGCGGAGTGGGTCGACTGGATTGGCACCGGCATCCTCAACTACGGCGACGTGGCGCAGTGGTCGCGCTGGTGGACGTTCCACCAGATCATCGAGAAGGCGTACCCGACGCTGCAGAAGTTCGGGAAGCCGATCATGATCACCGAGTTCGGGTCCCTCTCTTCGGGCGGCGACGCGGTGCAGTGGTACCAGTCCGCGTTCCGCGACATGAAGGACAAGTACCCCGGCATCCGGGCCGTGGTCTTCTTCAACCAGCCGCGCGACGTGACCCTTTCGGCACAGCCGCTCGACTGGAGCGTGATGCAGAGCGACAAAATGCGGAACACGGTTCGCATAGCACTCTCTCACATCCGATGAGAGCGCTCCCCTTCGCCACCCTTTTCGCAATCCTTTTCGTCGCCACGGCGTCCGCCGCGACCGTCAGCGGCACGGTTACGCCGGCCACGGGAATGGTCGTGGCCGCGTACGACGCGAGCGGAAACTTCGTCGTGCAGGCGACGACAAACGCCAGCGGGCAGTACACGCTGACGGTGAATCCCGGCTCGTATCACCTGCTGGCGTACGACCCGAGCGGTACCTACGCCACGAGCTACTACAACAACGCGGAGTCGTTCGAGACGTCCGCGCTCGTGAACGTCTCCGGCGATCTGACGAACATCGACTTCGCGCTGGTGAAGGCGGGATTCCTCGCCGGCACGGTGACGTCGACGAACGGGACGCCGCTCGCCGGCATCACGGTCGCGGCGTACAACGGGAACGGCACGCGCCGCGGGTTCACGCAGACCGACAGCGCCGGACACTACATCCTGTCGTTGCCGCCGGGGACGTATGCGCTCGCTGCCTTCGACACGACGCTGAAATACGTCACGACGTTCTACAACAACAGGGAAGGCTTCGGGACGGCGGACCCGCTCACTGTCACGGTCTCGCAGACAACGCTCGCCAACTTCACGCTCGCGCAGGCGGTGCAGATCACCGGCACGGTGACGGCGAGCAACGGCGCGCCGCTCGAGAACATCATCGTCAACGCCTACAGCAACTCCGGCACGGTGATCGGGACGACGACCGACGCGGCGGGGCACTACCAGCTCGTGCTGCGCAGTGAAGCGTACCGGCTCGTCTTCGAAGACCCGAACGGCGTCTATGCGAGCGTCTACTATCCGAACGCGCCTTCGTTTGCCGCGTCTTCGGTCGTGACGGCGCCGGCGTCGAACGTCAACGTCACGATGTCGCTGGCCGGGCACCTCACCGGCACGGTCACGACGTCGGGCGGCGCGCCGCTGTCGAACGTCCTCGTTGCCGCATACAACCTCGACGGGAGCGTGCGCACGGTGACGTTCGCCGTGAACGGGCAGTACTCGCTCGTCGTTCCCGCGGGGACGTACAAGGTCGTGGCGTTCGATCTGTCGGGGCAGTACGCCAACGCGTATCTGAACGGCGCGGTGAGCTTCGACACGGAGTCGGGCATCACGGTCGCGGCGTCGCAGACGATTCCCGGATTGAATCTCACGATGCCCCTCGCCGGGATCGTGACCGGAACGGTGGTCGACGCCACGAGCGGGTCGCCGCTCGGCAACATTCTCGTCGACGCCTACGACGCGAACGGGTTCCAGATCGCCCGGGTGCTCTCATCAGCGACCGGCGCGTTTGCGTTCGCGCTTCCGCCGGGAACGTACAAGTTCATCGCATCCGATCCGCTGCAGCGGTACGCGGCGTTGTTCTTCGACGGAGCGACGACGTACGACGCGGCGACGCCGGTCCCGCTCTCGAGCGGACAGACGGTGTCGATCGCGTTCCGGATGTCGATTGCGGTGCACATCGACTATCGGCACCGCGCCGTCCGTCACTAACCTCGTGTGGCGCGGGCTTTCCAGCCCGCGCCCGGAGCGCCCACCCGGGGGCGCAGGCTGGAAAGCCTGCGCCACACGAGGGGGGTCAGTGACGCTTCGCGAAGAGGAGCACGATCAGGACGACGATCACGAAGACGCCGAAGAGAGAGTGCATCGCGGTGGCGGCGAGGCGCATGGCGGCGCGGAGGATGAAGCCGGCGAAGAGGAGGACGACCACGGCCGCGATGGCGATCTTGATGGAGGTCTCTGCTTTCACTGGGCGCGTTGTAGCACGATTCGAAATCCGCGATAATCTCAACGGGTCCTCAATATGGCTGCTGAAGAGTTCACGGCGCGACGCCGTTTCCCGCGCATCGATTCGCACCACTCGGTGCTGCTCAAACGCCTCGCCGACGAGATGGAGGGGTTCGCGCTCACGCGCACAATCGCCCTCGGCGGCTGTTCGGTCGTCAGCAAAGAGAGCATCAGCGTCGGATCGATGCTGGAGCTCCTGATCGCGGTGGAAGGTGGCGTCGTCACGGCGCGCGGCCGCGTCATTTACGAGAACGAGCTGGGCGACGGCCGCTTCGATATCGGCGTCGAGTTCCGCGATCTCTCGCAGGAAGACGCCGCCCGCATTCAGCAGGTCCTCGAGAAGCCGCGCGAAGAGGGCGATTAGAATCGCGGCGTGATGCGTCGCGTTTTCGTTGCTCTCACGCTCGTTGGTCTCGTTGCCTGCCGGCGGGAGACGCCGGGGAAGCCGGTGAAGCCGGCATCCGGCATCCGGCATCCGGCATCCGTAAGTACGCAGACGGCGGCGCCGGCGCCGAAGGTCACGGGGAAGTCGAGGCCGGAGCGTTGCGCGGGGGATGGGTCGTATGACGCGGCGGTGGAGTGCATTCGGATCGCGGCGGCGCTTCATTTCAAGTCGAGCGACGGGGCGGGCGACATGATCCGCTCGACGCCGGGAGCCGAGCGGCTGGTCGTCGACACGGGCGACGGGCACTGGGTCGCCGAGGCGCAGCGGACCGGCATCATCTGGACACGTGACGGCAAGGCGGTGAAGGACGTGCCGCGGAAGCTCGAGAAGCTGTGGGAGCGGCTGACGATCTTCCCCGATCCGCAGAAGAAAGAGGGGAAGCCGGTGCTCTCGATGGAAGGGAACACGCGGCGCTACGACTTCACCGACGCGAACACCGGCGATCGTTACAGCGTCTGGGTCGCCCCCGGCGACGGCCACATCACGAAGCTGAGGGTGAACGACTGGATGATCGAGTTCGCATGAGATAGAGCCCGATTGCGGCGACGACCACGACGAGCATCGGCACGCTCGCTTCGAGGCCGCGGGGGCCGCCCGTGAGCCAGCCGGCGCCGGTGTAGCGGATGTCGAGCAGGCGATCGTCGAGCGGCTTTCCCATGTTCGCGGTGTTCGCGGCCCCGAGGACGATGAGAGCGAAGTAGTCGAACGCGGCGTGGAATCCGATCGCGAACCAGAGGGCGCCGGTGCGCCAGATCGTGATGCACATGAAGAGGGTGATCACGCTGACGCCGACAAAATCCGCGATGTTCTCCATCGGCTTGCCGAAGTAGTGGAGCGCGCCGAATCCGACGGCGTTCACGATCGCGGCCGGCCAAAATCCGATCCCGCGTGAGAGCCCATTGAGCGCGTAACCGCGGAACGCCCACTCCTCGTAAAAGCCGAGCACGAACATCGTCGCCAGCCAGATGCCGGCGGTGCGGAGGAGCGCGTTACCGTGGATCGCGAAACCGTGGTACGTGCCGCCGCCGAGGGCGAGCACGATGATGGCGGCGAGGACCGGGATCACCGTCCCCCAAACGAAGCCTTCGACGACGTGCGGGACGGCGCTGCGGCGCGGCGGGATGCCGTAATCGGTGACGCGCCGCTTCTCGACCATCGCGAAGATCCACGCGATCACCGTCGCCGCGACGATGCCGAGGCCGTCGCTGATCATGAAGTCGGGCGCGTTGAATCCGGGATGCGGCGTCCAGAGATGGCTCTTGACGACGATGTACTGTAAGCCGCCATGCAGAAATTCGGTCGCGACGATGAAAAGGACGAAGGCCCCGATGAACTTCAATGCGCGCATGTCACGATGGTACGTGATCAGCGGCGCGGGGTTTCCGGATCGCCGGTGATCAGGCGCGCGCCGCGCTGGTAGGTCACGTACGCCCACGCCCATTGGGTGATCACGAGAAAGCGATTCCGGAAGCCGATCAGGAAGAAGATGTGGATCGTCAGCCAGGCGAACCACGCGATGAAGCCGGAGAGCTTGATGCCGCGAATGTCGGCGACGGCGGCCGCGCGGCCGAGGGTCGCCAGCGACCCTTTGTCGAAGTAGTGGAACGGCTTGAGCGGCTTGTGGGCGACGGCGCGCTCGATGTTCTCCGCCGTGTGGTTCCCCTCCTGGATCGCCGCCGGAGCGACGCCCGGCACGTCGTCGACCGCCGCGAGATCGCCCGCGACGAAGACATCGAGGTGACCGGGAATCGTGAGATCGGGGTTCACGAGCACACGGCCGGCCCGGTCGAGCGGGACGCCGAGGGAGTGGGCGAGGGGAGAGGCCTTCACGCCGGCCGCCCAGAGGACGGTGCGCGTCGGGATGGTCTTCTCGCCGATGCAGACCTCGCGATCGTTGAGCGAAGTCACCACCGCGTTCGTGATGACTTCGACGCCGAGGTGCTCGAGCTGGCGCTGCGCTTTCTTCGACAGGCGCGGCGGATACGTGGGGAGGACGCGCTCCTTCCCTTCCACGACGATGATGCGCGCGCTCGACGGGTTGATGCGCCGGAAATCGCGGAGCATGGTGTGGCGGGCGATCTCCGAAAGCGCGCCGGCGAGCTCCGCGCCGGTCGGACCGGCGCCGACGATGACGAAGGTCAGAAGGGCATTGCGCTCCGCCTCGTCCTCCTCGCGCTCCGCGGTCTCGAACGCGACGAGGACGCGGCGGCGGATCTCGAGCGCGTCGTCGACCGACTTGAGGCCGGGGGCGTTCGGCTCCCACTCCGGATGGGAAAAGTACGAATGCGTCGCGCCGGTGGCGACGATCAGGTAGTCGTAGGTCAGCTCCGCGCCGTCTTTCAGCTTGACGACCTTGCCGGTGACGTCAATGGACGCCGCCTCGCCGAGGAGTACCGCTACGTTGCGCTGCCGCCGGAGGATGTTGCGAATCGGCGCGGCGATGTCGCTCGGGTTCAGCCCCGCGGTGGCGACTTGGTAGAGCAGCGGCTGGAAGAGGTGGTAGTTGTGGCGGTCGACGAGGGTGATTCGCACCGGCGCGCGGCGAAGGGCTCGCGTGGCATAGAGGCCGGCGAAGCCGCCGCCGAGGATCACGACATGCGGAGTTTGCGACTGCATCGCAGCGCGACGGAGTCTATGTCATCAGGCCGGCGAACCGCTGCAACGCATCGCGAAGCTCATCAATGAGATGCGGTTCCTGGACGAGGCGGCGCTTCAGCGAGGTGAGGAAGGGGGCGTCGTTCGCGACCTCCTCCTCCGTCCCGCTGCTGGCGATCATCGACAGCCAGGCGTCGGCGTCGCCGTCGAAGACGGAGAGGAGGATGTGCACTCGCGCGAAGCTCGCGACGAGACTGGAGAGCGGCCGGGTGTCGACCCACTCCAATACCTCAACGGGCACTTCGATGGCGGTTTCGGCTCCGCTTCTTTGCTGCATGTGCTGATCGCGTCACTAAAGGAGTGACGGAGAGTGGTAATTCCCTACCCTGAAGTTCAGCTGGCCTTCTTCTTCTTCGGGTTCCCGATCTTCGCAGATTCAGGGTGTCCCATCCATCGGCCCCAGGACAGGCAGCGCGTGCAGGTGAAGGTGTAGTCGGTGACGCCGGTGGAGGGGTTCTCGACGGCCTCGATCTCGAGCTTTGCCTGGCAGCGGTAGCAAAGGTTGCTGTCGCCGCGCTGGATGTTCTCGACCATCCCGATGACCTGCTGCGGATGGAATTCGACCTGCC
>DASYSN010000368.1:0-2258 GCA_036003305.1 Thermoanaerobaculia bacterium | reverse complement strand
GGTCTATCTGATCATCGGCCTGACCTACGACTGCAACTCGTTCTGCCGGACGTGCTTCAACTGGGAGCAGCTCCGCAAGAACAAGGAGCAGGAGCTGTCGCTCGAGGAGCTGAAGAAGACGTTCCGCTCCCTCGGCGATCTCCTCTTCATCGTGATGAGCGGCGGCGAGCCGTTCCTGCGGCGCGATTTGCCGGAAGTCTGCGAGACGCTCTCGAAGGAGAACCACGCGAAGCAGATCACCATCCCGACCGGCGCGATCGCGAGCGATCTGATCGCGCGCTCGGTCGAGGAGACGCTGCAGCGCTGCCCGTCGACGCAGATCGTGGTGAATCTCTCGATCGACCATGTCGGCGAGAAGCACGACTGGATCCGCGGCGTCCCCGGCAATTACGAGCGCGCCAAGAAGACGTACGCGAACCTGATCCCGCTGCGCGAGAAGTACCCGAACCTCACCGTGAACGTGCACACGTGCCTCTGCACGTACAACGCGGAGGACCTCGACGAGCTGTGCGCGGCGGTGAAGCTCGACTTCCCGGCGGTCTCGTTCCACTCGTTCGAGATGCTGCGCGGCGATCAGCCGGACAAGAACATCCAGCCGATCACGACGGCGCGCTACCGCGAGCTGCTGCCGAAGCTCGAGGCGTACTGGGCGACGTATCCGAACTACGACCGCTTCCTGAAGTTCGTGAAGACCTATTCGCGGCGGATGGAGCTCGCGGTGCTCGAGCAGGAGACGCAGGTGCGGCCGTGCCACGCCGGACTCGTCAGCGGTGTGCTCGACGCACGCGGCGAGGTGCGGATGTGCGAGCTCCGCGACGCCGTCGGCAACGTCCGCGACACCGACTACGACTTCACGAAGCTCTGGTTCAACGAAGCCTCCGACGCCCAGCGTCTCTCGATCCGGAACAAGGAGTGCCACTGCACCCACTCCTGCTTCATGTCGTCCTCGCTCGTCTTCGACTGGCGCACCTGGGGTACGTACTTCGCGTCGACGGTCGTGAACTTCCTCTCTTAACCGTCCCCGGCCTGTCATCCTGAGGTGGCGGAGCGGCGGAGCCGGGTAGCGCACCGAAGGACCCGGTGCTGAAACGAGTCATGCGTTCCAGCTACCGGTAGCTGGGGACGCGCTTCTTGTTTCAGCACCGGGTCCTTCGCCGTCTACGCGGCTCAGGATGACAGCGGGGTTACTTCGCCGCGGCGGCGTCGGTCGCGATCTTGGCGAACGCTTCTCTCCGATCGAAGAAGAAGAGCTGCAATTGCCCGTCGACCGCGGTCCTGAGGAACTCGGCGCCGGAGTTCCGCGCCTGTTTGTAGTGATCGAGCGTCGTGGGCGAGAGCTTCACGTCGGGCGGCACCTTCAGGTCGGTCGGCACGCCGGCGATGTCGCCGAGGTTCTTCAGCGCGGACTTCCACGCGGGGGAGCCGATCTTGAGGTTCGGATGTTGTGACGCGATGAAGACGCCGAGGCCGATCGCGTCGTCCCAGTCGTCGACCTTCTGCCGGTCCTCCGGCGACAGCGCCAGCACTTCCGCCGCCTCGGCCTCGGTCAGCGGCGACTGGAACGGCAGGTCCATCCGCTGGTGCGCCTCCGGCGCGGCGCTCAACTCGTCGTAGGCGTTCATGATCGTCAGGATCATCTGGTCGTGCGCCTTGTCCCAGTCATCGTCCCGGCCGTACCGCCCGTGAGCCAAATCACGTAAGACAACGTCCTACGTTTTTCTCAACGTCATCTTCCGTTTTCGTTCTTCTTGTGCTGCTTCTCGGCACCGATGGCCGCGCCGGCCGCCGCGCCCTTCTTACCGGCGATGAAGCCGCCGACCGCGCCCCCGCCCGCCGCGCCTTTCAGCTTGCTGTGATGTTCGGGTTGCTGCTTGAGATCCTTGTCTTTGTTGTCGTCTGCCATGGTTCACCTCGGACATGAAGAGGGCAAACGACATGCCGTAGCCGCTAACATGCGTTCGCTTGAAGATCGCCATCGTCGGGCCTGTTTACCCGTACCGCGCCGGCATCGCGTACTGCACGACGCGGCTGGCCGAGGAGCTGCGAAAATCGTTCGACGTCGAGGTCGTCTCGTTCTCGCGCCAGTTTCCGAAACGCTTCTATCCGGGCGGCAATGACGTCGATCCGACGCTGCCGCGCGCCGAGGCGCACTTCACGCTCGATGTGATCAATCCGTTCAGTTGGGTCGCGACGGCGCTGGCGATGCGGCGCGGCGAGTTCGACGCGGTCGTCTTCGTCTGGTGGATCTGGGTCTGGGC
>DASYSN010000367.1:0-4230 GCA_036003305.1 Thermoanaerobaculia bacterium | reverse complement strand
CTCCGGCGTCGTGACGAGGATGTGCGGCGGCGTCCGGATCATCGCCGCGCGCTCGCTCGAGGTCGTGTCGCCGGTCCGCACGGCGGCCGTGATCTGCGGCGCGTCCATGCCCGCTTCGGCCGCGAGCCTGCGGATCGCGGCACGCGGCTCGGCGAGGTTCTTGTGAATGTCGGCGCTCAGCGCCTTCAACGGCGAGACGTAGACGACCCGCACCTCATCCGGCAGCGGCCCGCTGAGCCCCTCCTGGAACAGATCGTCGAGCGCGGTGAGGAACGCCGCGAGCGTTTTGCCCGATCCGGTCGGCGCCGCGATCAGCGTGTGTTTCCGCTCGCGGATCGCCACCCATCCCTGCACCTGGGCGGGAGTCGGTTGACCTAACGTTTCAGAAAACCAGCGGGAGACGAGGGGATGGAACCGGGAGAGGGACATGGGCCCGGACATTATCTCTCGCGGCGGCGAAACGCGTTTCTGATAGGTTCGCCGTCCGGCTGATGAAGATCCTCCTCTGCATTCCGTTCCTCGACGAGGGCGGAGGCGCCGAGCGGCAGCTCTCGTATCTCGCGACGGAGCTGCTCCGGCGCGGATACGAAGTTCACATCGCCTATACGCAGGGCGGTGCGCTCGTTGCGCCGCTCGCGAACGCCGGCGTGGTGCTGCACGACGTCGGAGGACGCGGCAACTACGACCCTCGAATCGTCATCCGACTGATCCGGGTGATCCTCGCAATCCGGCCGGACGTCGTGCAAACCAATCTTCCGCAGATGGACGTCCTCGCCGGCATTGCCGCGCTGGTCACCGGCAAGCGATGGATCCTTCAAGAACGGAGCGTGGCGTCGTCCTACGCGCGCGGCTGGAAGAGCCGTTTGCGGCACCTCCTCGGCCGCGCGGCGAGCACGATCGTTTCGAACTCGAGCGAGGGCGATGCGTACTGGAGCGTCGCGAAGAACCGCTATGTCATCGGGCCCGGGATTCCATCGATCCCGGATGCGCAATCGCATCGTTCGAACGTTGTGCTCTTCGCCGGGCGGCTCAACGAAGGAAAGAACGTCGGGACGTTTCTCGACGCCGTCGCCCTTCTCGACGTCGACTTCAGCGCTGTCATCTGCGGAGAGGGACCGTTACGCGGTGAGCTGGAAAGGAAGACGGGCCCGCGCGTCACCTTCACCGGCGTCGTTTCCGACCTCCCGGAGCGGATGCAACGCGCGGCGGTCGTCGTCTCGCTCAGCCGCTTCGAGGGGTGCCCGAACGTCGTCATGGAAGCGATGGCGTGCGGCACTCCGCTCGTCGTCTCCGACATCCCCGCGCACCGCGCACTTCTGGGCGACGATGCCGCGCTGTTCGTCGGTGCCGATGATGCCGCGGCCGCCGCTGCCGCCATTCGATCGACACTCGACGATCGCGATGCCGCGCACGAGCGTGCCCGCATCGCACGATTACGGGCGTCACGACGATCAATCGCGGCAATGGCAGATGAGTACGAGAGCCTCTATCGCTCCCGAGTTACGCGCTACGAAGAGTCGATGGCGAGCCAGGTCGCGGAGCTGTTTCATCGCCAATACGGCACGCCGCGGGAGACGTTCCTCGATCGGTTCGCTCGGTTCTACGAACATCCGTACCAACGCGGCCGCTGCTTTCGCGTGGTGGCTCTCGAGGGCGACCGCGTCGCCGGCTTTGCGGGATTTGTCGTGTGGCCGTACGAACTCGATGGACGCCAATTCCGATCGTTTCAGTGCTGCGATGTCCTGGTCGATCCACGGCACCGCGGCCGCGGAACATTTCAACGGATGCTCGATTTTGCGAACGAGCAACCTGGGATCGATTTCCTGCTCGGGTTTCCGGTCAAGGCTGCTGAGAAGGCGTTTCTGCGAAACGGGTGGAAGCACGTTCTCGACCTGCAGTGGTACGTGAAGCTGGTCAATCCATTCGCGAAACCGGTCAATCAAGCGCCTCCGACCCGCCATGAGTCGCCATCGCGCCTGCGGCTCACCGATCGACCCGATTTCATCGCATGGCGCCGCGGCTATTCGCATGCGAATCGGTACCTCACCCACGGTCCATTCGAATTGAAACAGATTCGACGGGGCGGAGTGCTGCGTGAGCTGACCATCGGCGATGTGCGCGCGGAGGACGCCGACTTCTCCGTCCTTGCGAACGAATTTCGCGGTGTGACTTATCTCTCGATCGCGCTGAACCCGCTCGACTCGTTGGTGACCCGCGTCATGAGCGCAGGCTTCCGGAAGATCGACCGCACGATCTCCTTCGTCGTCAAACCGTTTTCGGCCGGCGATCTCGTGCTCGATCCCGCGCGGTGGCGGTTGTTTCGTTCGGACATCGATACATGGTGACCTACGCCGACATTCGCCGGTATCAGAACCGCGGCCTTGCCCTTCGCGCTCGCCGCTTCGTCCGGAAGACGGTGCTCGACGTCGTCTCAGCGCTCTCCGACGAACGTGCGCTCGAACGACCGCGCGTGCAGATTCTTTTCCTCCACCACGTCATGGCTGACGAGGAGCGTCCCTTTCGCGCGTTGATCGAGCGCCTCCTGCGCCGGCACACATTCCTCCCCTACTCCGAGGCGGTGACGCGCGTCATCTCCGGCGACATCGACCGCCCTTACATCAGCGTCAGCTTCGATGACGGGCTGCGCAGCCAGCTCCGCGCCGCCGAGATCCTGCGCGAGTACGGCATCTCCGCCTGCTTTTTCGTCTCCGAGGGGATGTTGGAGGGCCACTCGGATGCCGAGGTGGCGGAGTTCTGCGCTCGTGAGCTCGGACTTCCGCCGCTCGAGTTGCTGACTTGGTCTGACGTCGAACGGCTCGCCGCCGCGGGACATGAGATCGGTAACCACGGCCGTCACCACCGCGTGCTCGCAGCACTTCCGTCGAGCGAGCTCGCCGACGAGATCGCCCGGGCCCTCGAGTCGCTACGCCGTCGCCTCGGCAAGGTCGACCACTTCGCGTGGCCGCGCGGCTGGGCGGATGCGTTCAGCGCCGCGGCGGCCGAGGAGGTTTTTCGCGCCGGCCACACTTCGTGCGCGTCCGCCATTCGCGGCTGCCACGTTCCCGGCCCGATGCGCGAGCGTCGCGACGTCTGTCTGCGGCGCGATCCCGTCATCGCCGCCGATCCGCTCCGGCACACGATGTACTTTCTCTCGAAGAACAGCCTCAGCGCGACCGACGCGACGCGCGACTGGCCGTGGTGAGCCACCGCTTCATTCCGCGCGCACTCTCGCCGAAAAGAAGCAGGGGAACGAACCGGGAGAGGAACGCCGATGCCGTACGCGAATCGCATCTCACTGCGTGGCCAAACGCGTTCAGCGCCGCCGTTCGATGGCATGTTGCGAGGCTCAGCGCGATATCGCCGAACTTCACGGCAGCGGCTCGCCTTACATCCGCGCTTTTTCGTTCGGGATAGTGACGCCACAAGGATTCGAAG
The DNA here is from genome assembly GCA_036003305.1 of Thermoanaerobaculia bacterium. Lineage (GTDB taxonomy): Bacteria > Acidobacteriota > Thermoanaerobaculia > Gp7-AA8 > Gp7-AA8 > DASXHZ01. The sequence goes on along the minus strand of DASYSN010000367.1, from coordinate 795 downwards.
TCGGTTACGTTCGCGACTCCGAGGACGTCGCGTACGTTCCTCTCGATGATGACTCTCACCAGAGCGGCGTGAGCGTCGCCAAAAGCGGCGGCCATCGATTCTGAGTGCACGCGATGATCGACGAGCGCCTCCGGGAGATTGGCCACCGGGTGATGCGCGGCGACGCGGGACCATAAATCGAAGTCCTCCGCCGACTCCAACGTTGCGTCGTACGGCCCCACCACTTCGCGTCGAAACACAACCGATCCGTGAATGAACGGATTGTCGAACATCGAGACGAAGCGGATCCCCGCATGCGTCAACGGTCGTCGCCACCCGGGTGGGTGCGAGACCCGGCCGCGCTCATCGATCACGCGAATCTGCGTACCGAGGACGACTATCGACCGATTCGCCTCGAGAAACGCGAGTTGCTTCTCGAGGCGTGCCGGATGCGACACATCATCCGCGTCCTGTCGCGCGACGAGCGGAGCGGACGCCGACGCCAGACCGCGGTTGAGCGCGCACGCGATCCCCTCGCGCCGCGGAGAGGTGATGACCCGAGTGCGCGGATCGCGAAACGACGCGAGGATGCGCGGCGTGGCGTCGGTCGAGCCGTCGTCGACGATCACGAGCTCGAAATCGGTCCACGTTTGTCTCAGGATCGACTCGATCGATTGGCGGACGAACGCCTCGCCGTTGAAAACGGGCATCAGGACGGTCACGGCAGCGGTCACACAACCTCGGTAGTCGCCGACCGGCGCAGGTACGGAACGACGAGCGAGCGGATGTCCGGCGCTGCAACGGCCGTAGCACCGA
>DASYSN010000366.1:0-5786 GCA_036003305.1 Thermoanaerobaculia bacterium | reverse complement strand
GCAGCTTCGCGCATTCTTGTGCACGTTCATCCGGGTCCTTCCTGTCAACCTGTTCGTTTGAAGAGCTTTCAGATTGACGAAAGTCGCCCGGATGGACAACTCCTACCGAGGAACAACCTCCTGGTACACCACAGCTAACGTTATGGCGCCGCTCCGCGGCTGAGACCTCGAAACCCGCGCGCGTTCGACGTCGTCCTACAACTGCCGGCAATAGGAGGCCACGATGACGTGGAGAGTTGGACACCGGTGGTGGTGTTTCTTGCCGGAGCACTACTCAGTCGAACGATTCACTTTGATTTGCCGCAGGAACCGGTGCGGACGGGTACCGCGGTCACGACGCAGCGGCCCGCGCCAGCGGACCTTGACGGCGTGCAAGTCTTCCAGGTCGCGGAGCCGGCGGCGCGGGAGCCGCGGCGGAATCTCTTCGCGTTTACCGAGGAGCCGCGTCCGGCTCGAGCGGCGGTGGTTCGGGCGACGGAGGCGCGGATCATCGAAAAGCCGCAGGTCGTCGTCGAGCAGAAGAAGGATGTCTCCACTCAGCGCGAGCCGGAGTTCCCGATGCGGTTCATTGGGACATTCGGATTGGCGAAGGACCAGATCGCGGTCTTCGAGGGGAACGGCGAGGTCGTGAACGCCAAGATCGGCGAGCCCGTGACAGGCGAGTTCAGGTTGTCCGCCATTGGGATCGAGAGCGTCGACGTGTCTACCGGTCGCGGTGCCGCGCTGAGGGTGCCGTTAGCGCGGCACCGCGGCGGCGAGGGCGCCGCCGCCCCATAGAGAGACGAGCGATGCGTAGCTGGAACGCATGTGTCGTTTCAGCACCGGATCCTTCGGTGCGCTACGCGGCTCCGCCGCTCCGCCACCTCAGGATGACAGGGGGGTTCGCGGCGTGGGCTCGAAGAGCTCGATCGGGTTGCCGTCCGGGTCTTCCAGCTGGATCTGGCGGCCGCCGGGGCCGGTCTCCATTTGGTTGCGGAAGTGGATGCCGGCGGCTTCGAGGTCGGCGATTTGGGCGGGGAGGTCGGTGACGCTGAGCATGATGCGATTCCAGCCGCCGGGTTCCTGGGTTTGGCCGTCCGGCATCGGCCGCGATCCGGACGCGGTCGGGCCGCTGAGGGCCAGCTTCAGCTCTCCAACCGACACCTGCGCGAACGCCGGCAGCACTTGCTGTTCGAGTTTGAACCCGAGTTGTTTTGTATAGAACTCGACTGAGCGCGCCACGTCCTTGACCTGGTAGCGAACTCCCCAGAATCCAGTTTTCATAAGACCTCCAGCATCGCTGAAGAGAGAAGCGAGCTAGATGCCCACCCTCTTCTCGAGCGCCACGAAGCGGGGGTCGTTTCGCAGTGAATCCAGCGTCGGGTCGACGCGGAGCCAGACGATCGATTCGCTGCGCTCGGAGTAGAGCTTGTCGAGCCAGCCCATCGCCTGGTCGCGGTTGCCGAGGGCGGCGTTGACGCGGGCGAGGAAGAGGGGGAGCGTGTAGCCGGGGGAGGCGTTGAGCTGCGCGATCGTCGCTTCGGCGGCGGCGCGGTCGCCGGCGAGCGCTTCGACGTAGCCGAGGGTCGAGACGTAGAGCGGCTTCGGTCCGCCGACGGCGATCGTCTGCTTGGCGAGCGCGATCGCATCGGGGAGACGGTGCTGTGTCAGCGCGATCTGCGTGCGCAGCAGATACGTGCTCGGGAACTTCGCGTCGAGACTGATCGTCTTGCGCGCCTGCTGCTCCGCCTCGGCGTAGCGGCCCTCGTAAAAGTACGCGCGGCCGACGTCCCAGCTCGCGACGACCGAGAGCGGGTCGAGCTGTTCGGCTCTTTTCTTCTCGGCGAGCCCGCGCTCGAACTGCTGCCGCACGATGAGGAAGTCGCCGTAGACGCGATGCGCGTCGGCGTTGTTCGGATTCAGCTCGATCGCGCGCCGGAACTCTTTCTCCCCCGCGGCGAAGTCCCAGTCGTACCACGCCCGCACCAGCGCCAGCGCGCTGTGCGCTTCGGGGAGCGACGCGTCGAGCCGCACCGCGCGCTCGGCGGCCTCCCGCGCCCGCGGCATCACCTCGTTCGGCGACATGTAGATGTTCGAGAGCTCGTAATACGTGCTCGCGAGGCCGGCGTACGCGAGCGCGTAGTCGGGCTGCGCCTCGATCGCCTGGTTGAAGTATTCGAGCGCCTTCCGGAGGCTCTCTTCCGTGTCCTTGTTGAGTTGATACCGGCCGCGCAGGTATGCCTGATACGCCTCCGGGCTCGCGCTCGTGCGCCGCGCGAGCATCGCCTTCTCGCTGCCGGTCAGCCGCATCCGCAGCCCGTTCGAGATCTCCTGCGCGAGGTCGCGCTGCACGGCGAGGACGTCCGCGAGCTTGCGGTCGTACTGCTCGCCCCACACCTGCGTCCCTTTCTTCACGTCGGTGAGCGCGGCGCGGAGGATGAGGGTGTTGCCGCGCGTGAGAAGCTGTCCGGTAACGACGCCGCGCACGTGCAGCTCCTTGCCGACCGCCATCGGATCGACGTTCTTTCCCTTGTAGCGAAACGCGGTGCTGCGCGCGATCACTTGCATCCGCGGGATCTGCGCGAGCGAGTCGGTGATCGATTCGGCGATTCCGTCGGAAAGGTAGTCGCTGTTCGGATCTCCCGACGCGTTGACGAACGGCAGCACGGCGATGGAGTCGATCGGCCGGTCGATCAGCGCGTTGCGCCCGATGGCGTAGGCGATGAGCGCTGCGCAGAGGAGGATCAGCGCGATCGCGCCGACCTGCTTCGGCGAGAAGCGCGTGCCGAGACGCGCGAACGCGCTGCTGGTCGTCTGCGTGTTGAAGAGCGGCGCGGTCTGCTGGAAGACGAGCGGCGACGCGACGCGGCCGGAGATCAGCTTCGTCTCGAAGTCGATCTCCTGGCGCAGCGTGCGGAGGTCGTTGAGCAGCTCGCGCGCCGCCGCGTAGCGCTTCGCCGGCTCTTTCTGCAGCGCCTTGAGCGTGACGCGGTCGACTTCCGGCGCGAGGCCGCGGATGAAGTGCGACGGCGGGTCGGGATCCTTCGTCGCGATCGCGATCGCGAAGTCGACGAAGTTGTCGGCCATCATCGGCGGCCGGCCGGTGAGCATCTCGTACACCACGGCGCCGAGGGCGTAGATGTCGGAGCGCGCGTCAGGGGGATGGCCGCGCGCCTGCTCGGGAGCGAGGTAGAGGAGTGTCCCCATCAACGAGCCGGTGTTGCTTTCGGGCGCGAGCGGATCGGGCTCCATCAACTTGGCGAGACCGAAGTCGAGGACCTTCACGTAGCCGTCGGGCCGCAGCATGATGTTCTCGGGCTTGATGTCGCGGTGGAGGATGCCCGCCTCGTGCGCGCTGGTGAGGGCGCTCGCGACGCCGATGGCGATGTCGAGGATCTCGCCAACGCTGAGCGGCTCGGTCGACTGCAGGCGGTCGCGGAGGGTCTGCCCTTCGATGTACTCGGTGGCGATGAAGTGCCGCGACTCCTCCTGGCCGACCTCGTAGATGGTGATGATGTTCGGGTGGTTGAGCTTCGAGGCGGCGCGCGCTTCGCGCTGGAACCGCCGCACGCGCTCGGCGTCTTCGGAGAAGCGCTCGGGGAGAAGTTTCAACGCGACTTTGCGGCGAAGCGTCGCGTCTTCCGCCAGGTAAACCTCACCCATTCCACCGACCCCGAGGAGACGATCGACACGGTAGTGGGAGATGCGATGCATCGACATGGGTGGAACGTCCGGAGGATAGCTGAAAGAATGCGCGGCCGTGAATGAGATCGAAGTGGCGATCGCGGCAGCACGGCGCGGGTCTGAGGTGCTGCTGCGCTATTGGGAACGGCTCGGAAAAGAAGACGCTGATACGAAAGCGCGCAACGACTGGGTGTCGGCGGCCGACCGCGAAAGCGAGGTGGCGATCATCGCGGCCATCCGAGAGGAGTTTCCGTCTGATGCTCTTCTCGGAGAAGAGTCGGGGCGGAGCGCGGGAACGAGCGACCGGACCTGGATCATCGACCCGCTCGACGGGACGTCGAATTACCTGCAGCACTTCCCGGTGTGGTCGATCTCGATCGGCCTGCGGATCGGGACGGAGATGGTGGCGGGCGTCGTCTACGAGCCGCTGCGCGATCTCTTCTTCACGGCGGAGCGCGGAGCCGGCGCGTTCCGCAACGGAAAGCGCATGCAGGTCTCCGATCAGCCGGCGGTCGAAGGGTCGTTCCTCACGACCGGCTTTCCATTTCGTGCACAGGAATACGTAACTGTTTACGTGAAGATATTCGAAGACGTAATTCGTATCGCTAAAGGTGTACGACGTCCCGGATCGGCCGCTCTCGATCTCGCGTATACCGCGGCGGGCGTCTTTGACGGCTTCTTCGAGATCCACCTCGCGGCGTGGGACGTCGCGGCGGGATCGCTGCTCGTCCGCGAGGCGGGAGGGGTCGTCACCGACTTCTCCGGCGGCGACCGCTGGCTCGAGCGCGGCAACATCGTCGGCGCGCCGCCGGGCGTCCATGCGAACCTCCTCGAGATGATCGGCCGCTATGTCAGCGAGGAGCAGCTCGACCATCGGAAGAACGCCCGGATGCCGTGAGAGTCCCGCGCAAGCTTCCGCGCTCGTTCTATCTCGGCGACACGGTCTCGATCGCGCGGGCGCTCCTCGGCTGCGTGTTGTGGCGGCGTCTCGACAACGAGCTGCTTGCAGCGCGCATCGTCGAGACGGAGGCATACCTCGGCGCGAACGATCTCGCGAGCCACGCGCGGCGCGGGCTGCGATCGGCGCGCAATGAGTCGATGTATCTCGCGGGCGGCCACGCGTACGTCTACTTCACATATGGCATGCACTGGTGCATGAACGTCGTGACGCAGGAAGCGGATACCGCCGAGGCGGTGCTGCTGCGCGGCGCGGAGCCGGTGCACGGTGTCGAGGCGATGCGGAAGCGGCGGCCGAAGGCGAAGCGCGATCACGAGCTGATGAACGGGCCGGGAAAGTTGTGCGCGGCGCTGGGGATCGATCGCGCTTTGGATGGGGTTGCTCTCAATTCGGACGTGCTGTTCCTGACGGGACGCGACATCGCGGTTTCCGACGACGACATCGCGATCTCGCCGCGGGTCGGCGTCGATAACGCGGGAGATGCGGCGCACTGGCCGCTGCGTTTCTATCTCCGCGCGAGCCGCCATGTGTCGGCCCATCGCCACGTATGAGTACGTCTGATCACTACCGGACAATCGCCTCGCCGGTCGAGTTCCGGCAGAAGATCGAGCGCTCGGAGTTTCTCGGCATCGCGTTTCCGGTCCCCTCGGAGCCGTCGTTCCTGGCCGAGCTCGCGGCGATCCAGAAGCAGTACTTCGACGCGACGCATCACTGCTGGGCCTTCCGCCTCCGCGAGCGCGCCCGCAGCTCCGACGCCGGCGAACCGTCCGGCACTGCCGGCAAGCCGATCCTGAACGCTCTCGAATCCGCCGATTTCTTCGAAGCCGGCGTGGTCGTGGTGCGCTGGTACGGAGGCGTCAAGCTCGGCACCGGCGGCCTCTCGCGCGCCTACCGCGACACCGCCGCTTCCACCCTCCGGCTCGCGACGCCTCTGGACCGCTACATCTACACCCGCTTCGAAGTCACCGTCCCCTTCGACGCGTTCGGCACCATCTACCGCCTCGTCGACCCGCCGCATGTCGTGCTGGCCGAGGAGCGCTTCGGCGAAACCAACATCTTCGCGTTCGACGTCCGCGTATCGCGCTCCGAGGAGTTTGGGAAGGCGCTGACGGAGCGCCGCCTCGGCTTCTGTGTGGGGCCGGCGCCCTCGCCGGCGCAATAGACA
>DASYSN010000365.1:0-3729 GCA_036003305.1 Thermoanaerobaculia bacterium | reverse complement strand
GGGGACGCTGGCGGCTTCTGTCATCCTGAGCGGGCGGAGCGGCGAAGCCGCGGAGCGCCGCGAAGGATCCGGTGCACAACGCGCGACGGATCCTTCGCTGTCCTCCGCTCCGCTCCGGCAGCTCAGGATGACAGTTGGGCGCCTGCATCGCGCCCAACGCGCGGGACGCAAGTTCGACGTCGTCGTGCTGCCGCATCCGTCCGGCCGCTCGACGTGGTTGAACAGGCCGGAAAACGCGAAGCTGCTCCGCAAGTCGCTGGAGCTGATCCGGAAGCATCCGGCGTTCTAGATGGCGAACGCTTCGCGCGTGAGGTTGTCCCGCCCGCTATCGGTCACGACCACGTCGTCCTCGATCCGGATGCCGCCGAACTTGCGGAAGGCGTCGACCTTCTGCCAGTTGACGTACTTCGCGTTCTCGCTCTTCTGCAGCTCCGAAAGCAGCGGCTCGATGAAGTAGAGGCCTGGCTCGATGGTGAAAACCATGCGCGGCTGCACTTTCCGCGTCAGGCGGAGGTAGGGATGACCTTCGGGCTTCGCGAGCGTGGCGCCATGCGCGTTCGCGGCGAAGCCGGCGACGTCATGCACCTGGAGTCCGAGGAAGTGGCCGACGCCGTGCGGGAGGAACGTGCTGCTGATCCGCTTCTCGACGACGGCGTCGGCGTCGAGGCCGCGCACGAAGTCGAAGCGGACGACGATCTCGGCGACGCCGCGATGCGCGCTCATGTGGACGTCGGGGTAGTTCACGTCCGGCGCGATCTGCGCCACGAGCCCCAGTTGCATGTCGTCCATCGCGCCGATCAACTGCGCGAACTCGTCGTTCTCGCGCGAGTACGTGCGCGTGATGTCGGAGGCGTAGCCGTTCACGGCGGCGCCGGCGTCGATCAGGAACGAGTGGCGCCGCGTGACGTCGATGCGCCGGCGCTCGTGCTGCGTGTAGTGCAGCACCGAGGCGTTCTCGTTGAGCGCGATGATGTTCGAGTAGGGGATCTCTTCCTCGGTCTGGTCGGATGCGCGGAGGTAGGCGAGATGGATCTCGTACTCCGACTCGCCGGCGCGGAACGCCTTCTCGGCCTCACGATGGCCGCGGGCGCCGCGGACGTTCGCCTGGCGGATGCACTCGATCTCGTAGTCGGTCTTCCACGAGCGCTCGTAGTGAAGGCGGTGCATGAGCGGCTCGGGGTTCATGACGGCGCCATCGTTCGAGCCATTGATGAAACCGTCGTGCTCCGCGATCACCGCGACTCGGCCGGTGGGGAAGTGCTGCTTCGCGTGCTCCGCGTCGCCGATGACTTTGATGTCGAACTGATCGACCCAGAAGCCCTGCGGGGTGCCCGCCGGTTTGTACCAGTAATCGACCGGCTGGTAGTAGACGAGCGAGGGCTTCTTGCCGGGCTGATAGACGACGAAGCAGTTCGGGTTGTCGACGATCGGCACCCACCACTTGAAATGCGGGTTCACCTTGAACGGGTACGGGGCATCGTCGAGGAACTGGATGCGGAGATCGCCGGCGGCGATGACGATGGCGTCGAATCCCGCCTCGGCGAGCGCCTGGTCGGTACGCTCGCGGACCGTGCGGATGTGGGCCGGGTAAAGCGCTCCGAGCTTGTCGTTGCTGATCGCTGTCATGGCGCGGGAGGATACGACGAAATGAGCGGCGGGCGGCGACCGTTCTGTCGCGCTATGGATACGAAGAGATGGATGGTGGCGATCGGCGCCACGGCGGTCCTCGGCGCGTGTGCATCGCAGCCGGCCGCGACAAAGCCGTCAGTCGCTCCGGCACCGGCCCCACAGCCGGCGGCACAGGCGACGACGACCCCGGCCACGGCGCTCGTCGACCACGCGGGCGACTCGATCGAGACCGCGATCACGGTGCCGGCGGACGCGCCGAACGGCGGGTGGAACTTCACGAATGACTGGATCTTCGACCGGATCGGCAAGTTCCGCCGGACGGGAGGGGGGACGGGAACGGCGGGCACGCGGCGCTACAACGTGGTCGAGGTCGAGACGCCGAAGGGCGACCACTACAAGTTCTTCTTCGACATCACGGAGAACTGGAACCGGTGGACCCCGCCGCCTCCGCAATGAAAAAGCGCCGGAAATGAAAAAGCCCCGCTCGCGCGGGGCTTTTTCGTTTCTGAGTCGGGTCGTCGTTACTGCTTGACGCAGCCGCCGGCCGAATTCGACCACTCGTACTGGTAGGCGAAACCGGTGCTGTTGTCGATGAACGGCGTCGGGCTCCAGGCGCACTTGTCGTCCGCCTCGTTGCCGCGACGGTCGTACCAGGCGTTCAGGTCCGGATCGCTGATCGCTTCGCGCGATTCGTGGATCATGAAGTGATCGGCGTTCTGGTTGTCGTTGAAGCCGGAGGTCTGGCAACCGGAGCAGCTCGGGTACGGTCCGATCGAGTACTTGACGTCGCGGCTGCCGTCGGTGAAGTGGCCGTGATACGCGCAGTAGGCCAGGCTCGGGCCGCCGCAGGAGGTGCTGCTGCCGTCGGAGGAGTAGGAGCCGGCCGGGATGAAGACCATGTAGATCGCATTGGTGTCTTCCGCGCCGCCGAAGTACTTCTTGACTTCAGCCTGGACGGTGGCGTCGGTGACGTTGGTCGGCGGGGTGGAGGTGTCGAACTTGTCGTTCGCGCTGCCGCCCATGTTCGAAGCCGCCGAGGCGCCGGCGCTGCGGTACTGGCTCAGCATGCGGTTGTACGGGTACATGCCGCTGTTACGGAAGTTCTGCATCGCGGTCGTGTAGGAGGTTCCGGTGCCGAAGCCCCAGAAAATGCAGACGACGTTCGGCGAGACCATGACCGGTCCACCGTGGTCGACGAGTCCCTGAGAACCGGCCGTGTTGTTGACCTTCTGGTATCCGCGCTCGAAGAACTTATGGGTGTTGGCATTGCCGTCATTCGTTTCGCTCTGCGCGTACGCGCCGACGGCGACGGCCATCACTGCAAGAATCACCAGGACCTTTTTCGTCATCTAAGGGGTTCCTCTCCTAAATTGTTGTTGTTGGTTCGGTGAAACGACTGAACTGAACGGATCGCTCTTATCGCAACCGCGGTGCCACGGGTGAACCTTTGGTTAAGTTGTTGAAAAGTAAGGTTACGTCCAAAAGCTGCGATTGTCACCTGGGTCAGTGATGAAGCTCATCAGCGTCTGTGACGGGGCAAGAGTTGAGCAACTGGGTCAGCAACTGATCAATGCTGACTACCCGTTCTTCGCCGTTTGGAGCCCGAAGGACCGCGTGGTACCACCCTTTGACGGCCACAGGCGTCAACTCCTCACCAGCCAGACGGAACGGTTTCCGCGTTCCGAGAAGTCGGAAGATGCGTTCGTAGGCGGAGCGGGTGAGAGGATTAGGGGCGGACGAGGGCGTCCGCCGCTCCGGGTATTTGCGAGAGCGGTGGCGGCGGTCGGACGCCTCGTCGCGCCAGGGCGGCTCGATCGGGAGGTCGGATTCGACGTCTTCGTATGCGGCCGGCCGGTCGTCGAGATCGAGCAGGGAGGTGGCGCTCCCTTCGAGCAGGGAAAACAGGCGGCGGACGCTTTCGGCATCGGCGTAGCGCTCGATGCCGCCCCTGAAATGCCGCGTGATCTCGAGCGCGATGCGTCGCAGCGACAACTTCCGGCCGTCGGTCGTCTCCCATTCCGGCGCGTCGATGTCGGCGGTGAACGGGTTCTTCGGAAAGTGAAAGTCGCGGGTCACCCACCCGTTGCGCGACGGATGGCG
>DASYSN010000364.1:0-1955 GCA_036003305.1 Thermoanaerobaculia bacterium | reverse complement strand
GAATGGCTGACGACCGAGAGCAGCATCTCCGCGACCGGAACGATCACACGGGAGACCTGCTCGTCGAAGAGGAACCGCTCGACGACGCGCTGCACGAGCGGCTTGCCACCGAGCTGGCGAAACTGCTTCGGTATGTCGCCGCCGAAGCGCGTGCCGGCCCCCGCGGCGGGAACGATCACGACAATGCGAGCGTCGCTCACACCGCCATGATGTCCGCTTCTTTGTTTTTGAGGACCGTACCGACTTCGTCGATGTGCTTGTCGGTCATCTTCTGGATCTCGTCGAGCGCGCGCTTCTCGTCGTCCTCCGAGATCTCGTGGTTCTTCAGCATCCTCTTGAGGTGATCGTTGCCGTCGCGGCGGACGTTCCGGATCGCGGTACGCGCCGCTTCGGCGATGCCGTGCGCCTTCTTGACGAGCTCCTTGCGGCGCTCCTCGGTGAGCTGCGGGACCGGGACACGGATCACCTTCCCATCGCTGGCCGGGTTCAGGCCGAGATCGGCGTTGCGGATCGCCTTCTCGACCGGTGCGACCATCGACTTGTCCCACGGCTCGACGACGATCAGCGAAGCCTCGGGGACTTTGACCGAGGCCGCCTGTGCGATCGGCGTCGGCGTGCCGTAGTAGTCGACCGTCACGGAATCGAGCATCGCCGCGTTCGCGCGGCCGGTGCGGAGCGTCTTGAAGTCGCGGTGCAGCGCTTCGATCGCGCCGTGCATGTGTTTCTGAGCGTCTTTGATTACGTCGTTGATCATGAAACCCTCGTCGTCTGGCGCAGATCGTCGGAGACCATCGATCCGATGTCTTCTCCGAGGAGCGCGCGCCGGATGTTCCCCGGCTCCTTGAGCGAAAAAATATAGATCGGAATCGAGCTGCCGCGGGCGAGATCGATTGCCGAGGCGTCCATCACCTCGAGCCGGTCGCTGAGCACCTGCTGGTACGTCGCGTGGCTGAGGCGCTTGGCGTTCGGGTCCTTGTTCGGATCCGAGGTGTAGATCCCGTCGACTTTCGTTGCCTTGAAGATCACTTCGCACTTCAACTCGTTCGCGCGGAGAGCGGCGGCGGAGTCGGTCGTGAAGAACGGATTGCCCGTTCCGGCGGCGCAGATGACGATGCGCCCCTTTTCGAGGTGGCGAATCACGCGGCGGCGGATGAACGGCTCCGCGACTTCGGCCATCGTGATCGCGGATGCGACGCGCGCGTTGGCGCCGCGGCGCTCGAGCGCGTCCTGCAGCGCGATGGCGTTGATGATCGTCGCGAGCATCCCCATGTGGTCGCCGGCGACGCGGTCGATTCCCTGCGTCGCGCCACTGACGCCGCGGAAGATGTTCCCCCCGCCGATGACGATCGCAACCTGAACGCCGTGGTTCTGGACGTCGACGATTTCATCGGCCATCCGGGCGAGCGTATCGGCGTCGATGCCGTACTTGCGGTCGCCCATGAGCGCCTCGCCGGAGAGCTTGAGGAGTACGCGGTGGTACCGCGGCTGCGCGTCAGGCATGCGGGCGGGTTATATCAGATGTAGGGCGGGCTTAAGCCCGCCCTACATCACTTCATGTACGACGCGACTTCGGCGGCGAAATCGTCGTTGCGCTTCTCGATACCTTCGCCGAGCTTGTAGCGGGTGAAGCGGGTCACGACGTACTTGCAGCCGTGCTCCTTCGCCTGCTTGCCGACGTACTGCGAGACGGTCGACTTGTCGTCGCGGATGTACGGCTGCTCGAGGAGGCACGCCTCGCCGTAGAACTTCTCCATCTTGCCGGTGACCATCTTGTCGACGATGTTCTCCGGCTTACCGGATTTGAGCGCCTGGTCGCGAGCGATCTCGCGCTCGGTGTCCAGGTCCTTCTCGGTGACGTCCTCGCGGCGGAGGAAACGCGGCTCGGCGGCCGCGATGTGCATCGCGATGTCCTTTGCGAGCTCGCGCGACTTGTCGCCGGCGTTTCCTTCCTCGGC
>DASYSN010000363.1:0-12089 GCA_036003305.1 Thermoanaerobaculia bacterium | reverse complement strand
TCCTCGTGACCGTGCGTCAGGAACACCGCCTTGAACTTCGCGGCGTTCTCATAGATGTAGGTCATGTCGGGAATGATCACGTCGACGCCGAGCGTGGCGGCGTCGGGAAACATCATTCCGCAGTCGACGACGATCGCCGCGTCGTCCAGCTCGTACACCATCAGATTCATCCCGATCTCGCCGAGGCCGCCGAGCGGAATGACGCGCAGAGAACTGCTCATGGATCGCGAAGTCTAGCCGACCCGCTGGTGGCGCCCTACGGGTAAATTCTGTTCAGCATGCGCGGATACGGGATTGTTTCGCGCAGGTGCGGGACGCCGGTGATCCAGGCGACGCAGCGCTCGATGCCCATGCCGAAGCCGGAGTGTGGGAACGTGCCGTAGCGGCGGACGTCGAGATACCACTGGAACGCGTCGAGAGGCAGGCCGTGCTCCTGAATGCGCTGCAGCAGCAGATCGTAGTCATGGATGCGCTGCGAGCCGCCGATGATCTCGCCGTAGCCTTCGGGCGCGATCATGTCGAGACCGAGGGCGAGCGTCGGATCGTTCGGGTCCGGTTGCATGTAGAACGCCTTGATGTGCGCCGGATAGCGGCTGATCATCACCGGCTTGTCGAACGAGTTGGCGATGATCGTCTCCTCGTCGCCGCCGAAGTCGTCGCCGAATTTGGCTTCGATCCCGTTGCTCTTCAGCACCTCGATCGCCTCGCGATAACTGATCCGTGGGAACGGGCGCTTCACGTTCTCGAGCTTCGACAGGTCGCGCTCGAGCGTCTTCAGCTCTTCCTGGCACCGCTCCACCGCGCGGCCGACGACGTACTCGACGAACTCCTCCGCGAGGTTCTGCAATCCCTCGAACTCGAGGAACGCGACCTCCGGCTCCACCATCCAGAACTCCATGAGGTGCCGGCGCGTCTTCGACTTCTCGGCGCGAAACGTCGGGCCGAAGCAGTAGACCTTCCCGAACGCAGCCGCCGCCGGCTCGAGGTAGAGCTGGCCGGATTGCGAGAGGTACGCCTTCTCGCCGAAGTAGTCGGTTTCGAACAGCGTCGACGTCCCCTCGGCCGCGTTGGCCGTGAGAATCGGCGAGTCGATCAGGACGAAGTCGCGGTCGTAGAAGAAGTCACGGATCGCCTTCTCCACCTCGTTCCGCACGCGGAGGATCGCGTGCTGCTTCGACGAGCGAAGCCAGAGGTGGCGGTGGTTCATGAGGAAGTCGGTGCCGTGCTCCTTCGGCGTGATCGGGTACTCACGCGCGAGGTCGAGCGTCTCGAAGCTTTCGACGCCGAGTTCCACGCCCCCGGTGGCGCGCGCCTCGGCGCGAACGGTCCCGACGACGCGCACCGACGACTCCTGCGTCACCTCGTCAGCCGCTTTCCACGTCTCCTCGCTGACTTCCTTCTTGAAGACGACGCACTGCACGTAGCCGCTGCCGTCGCGGATGATCGGGAACTGCAGCTTCCCCGAGGTGCGCTTGTTGTACAGCCAGCCGTTGACGGTGACTTTCTCGCCGACGTGCTGCGGGAGGTCCTTGATGCGTACGGTGGTCATAAAGAGGCGGGATTATAGCTAGTGCGATGCCCTCCGCTTCGTGAGAGGTCTCAACTGCTGATCCAGGAAGGCGTCGACGGCCGCCAGCAGGTCGGGGCTGTTCCACGCCGGATCGTCGTAGCCGCCGAGGTCTTGCTCGATGTCGAGCAGCGGAGCGAGGCCGGCGTCATGCAACGCCGCCTGCAGCCGCAACGCATGCTCCGGCAGAACGGCGCAGTCCATCGCGCCGTGCACGATCAGGAACGGGGGATCGTCGGCTGAGGCGAACGTCGCCGGATTCGCCGCGGCGGCGGCCGCGGTGCAATCGTTGCCGCAACCGAGGAGTGCCGCGGCGTCGGACGCGAGTCGGCCGCACGGCGACGTCAGCGTGAGATCGGTCGGGCCTGCCCAGTCGACCACGGCCTGAACACTGTCGCCGTCAGTCGCAGTCGTCCCGAGAAGCGCGGCGAGGTGCCCGCCTGCTCCGAATCCCCACACCCCGATGTGTGACGTATCGATTCCGTACGTCGCCGCATTCGCGCGGAGCCAGCGGACGGCGTCCTTGATGTCGTCCATCTGCGCCGGGAACATCACCGCGCCGCTGGTGCGGTAATGGACGACGGCGACAAGATAGCCGCGCTCCGTTTCGCGGGCCGCCACCGGTTTCGCGTCCTCCGGTGAGGACCAGTCGGGCGCCTGCAGCGCGATCACGAGAGGCATGCGAGGCGAGTCGCCGCGCGCCTGAAGGCTCGACGGCGAGTAGAGATCGAGCGTCAGCGGACCGGTCGGCCGGCTGGCGTACTGCAGCGACATCCGCGAGGCGCCCGGCGCGACCGGGACGATGCGAACCGTCGCGCTGTTGTTGTGGATCGGCGCATCGGACAAATCGATCGTCACGGTGAATGTGCGCACGTCCCTCGTGTGGTCGTACGTCGGAATCTTCACGGTCATCACCGTCGATCCCGGCGTGAACGTCCATTTGTCCGACGCGGCAACGTAGTCGGTCGGCGAGACCGCCGTACCGTCATGCGTCGACCACTTGATCGAGATCGGATCGCGCGATGCGCGCGAAAGCTTGAGCGCGATCGAGGCCGGATCACCCGCCGACACTTCCGTCCCGACGATGTCGACGGTCGGCGGCGCAACGACGAAGTCGAACGGCTGCGTCACCGTGTCGTAGTACGCGTCGCCGGCGTAGGTGATCACCACATGATGCGTGCCGCTGGCGAGCGGCGCATTGCCGACGGGCACCGTGACGATCTGGGCTGAAACCGCGCCGCTGTATGCCGCTTCTCCCGTGATCTTCAGGTTGCCGGTCGGCGCGAAGTCGACACCGTCGGCACGGCCGACGCCAACCGTGACGAAGTCGCTTTGCCCGACCGTGATGCGCGAGACGTTCAGAACCGGCAGCGCGCGATTGACCGTATGCGTCACGTGGTTCGAAGTCGAATTCGCGTAGATGCCGGAACCTGTATATGTCGCGACGAAGTCATACGTCCCGACCGGCTCGGCATTCGTCTGCAGTGTCGCGATCCCGTTCACGACAGGCGAGGTCCCGACGACCTTGCTGCCGTCGTAGAACGAGACCGGCCCGGCGAGCGCGCCGTATGTCGAGCTCACCGCCGCGGTCAGCGTGAACTTCTCGCCCAGACGCGTCGTCGCCGCCGACTGTGAGAGCGTCGTCTGTACCGCCGCGAGCGCCGTCAACGTGCAGTCGTTGCCGTCGCCGCCCTTATACGAGATCCGGAACGGTATGCCGGCGATGTCGAACTGCGCTCCTTCCGGGCGGTCATCGAACGTTCCGTGGATTGGCTCACTGCCCTGATTGTCGAGAATCTTGAATACGGTACCGGCGACCGGAGGGGTGTCAATGTCGACTTCCAGCGGGCCTGCGATGACGAATCGCTTCGCATGGATCGTCGAGGCGGTCGAAGACTTCACGATCACCATCACCGCTGTGAACCACGACGGTTGATTCGCCCGGTTGATCGTCACAGACGAAGCAGTCAAATCCCCGACGCCGAGGATCTCCGGCGCCGTGACGTCGCCCACCACAACGGGTGACCGGCCTTCGGAGAACCAGTTCGACGCGATGATCGTGGCATTCGGAAGCGCGCCTCCGACCTCGACTTCGTAGCCGGTGATCGTCCCGGTAAAGTTCCCCCCCGCAAGCGCGTCGAAGAACGTTCCATCGATGGTACCGCTGCCGTTCAATGCGCCTTCGACCCCGACGCTGTTGTTTCCGGTAATCTTGACGGCCCCCGAAATCTCGAGGTCGCGTAAGAATTCCGGCGATCCGTCGATCGTCGCTCCTACGAGTTTGACGTTGACTGCGACCCTGGCGAATCCTTGCCACGCCTTCGTGATCGTCAGAGCGTTTCCTTCGACGATGTACTCCGACCCGAATGAGACCGTCTCGAACGAGATCCCCGGCGTCAGGTCGTTCGTGACGTAGACGTACTGGGCGCTCTGCGGTGGAAACGACAGCGATTCCCCGGCGACCGGCACGGTCGCGGGATTCCAGTTCGCGGCGTTGGACATGCGACCGTCGCCAGAGGCGTTCGTCCACGTCTTCGCGGGCGCGAGGACGGTGACGGTGATGTCATTGCCGTCGCCACCTTTATACGAGACGCGCATCTGGAATTCGCTGGCGTTGATGATCGCCCCCTCGGGAGCGTTGGACCAGGTGCCCTGCACGGGATCCGTGCCGTCATTCGCAACGAGCACGTACGTCGTGCCGGGAGCGGGAGTTCCCGATGCAACTCGAACGGCGAGCGTTGCGTAAGAGGAGATCGCAACAGGGCCCGTGACCGAGATCAGGTCGTTCGAGCCCGGCGTCACGTCGAACGTGCAGTTCCAAAGACCGCCGCCCGAATCGGTTTGAATGTCGAATCTCCCGATCGGACCAGTTGCTTGCGACCCCGGGCTGAACGACGACCCCCACGCCAGCTTTCCTAAATTGCCACTTCCGGAGATCGTCGCGATATTGATCGAGACCGTCGCAGCCGGAAACGCCCCACGGAATTCGGTGTCCAGCTCGCCCCAGATATTGCCCGAATACGTTCCCCCTCCCAGGAAGGAGCTGTATTCGGTTTTCACGGAACCGCTGCCATCGAGCGGACCATTGAACGTCGCGGACCACGTGTCCCAATCTCCCGTGATGTGAACATGTCCGTTGAAGATGCAGGCGATGATGCGGAACGGTTTCAGCAGAGTGAGGTCGTCGTCGATCGTCAGCATCGGGTTGTTGGACGGGTCTCCCGAGATGTGATCGGAGACGACGATCGAGTTTCCGCTGATGTGCACATGGCCCGTTCCCGAGATGGCCGAGAATGATGTCCCTCCCGGAAGATCGTCGACCACGTCGAGTGCTCCGCTTCCGGCGTCGAACACCAGCACGTCATCCGTCTGCGGCACTCCGGCCGGCGACCAGTTTGCCGGGTTCGACCAGAGATTGCTTCCGCCGCCACCGGTCCATGTTCGGGCGAGAGACGAGACCGTCAGCGTGACGTCGTTCCCGTCGCCGCCGTGATACGACAGCTTGAAGACGGCGTTGCCGGAGGCGAGAAGGGTTCCCTCCGGTTTGCCGGTGAACGTGCCGATCACCGGATCGGTTCCGTCGTTGTCGATCAGAACGAACGTCTGCCCGACTGTGAGAGGCGCGGTCACGGTGCCGATCGCCATCGGCAGGTTTCCGTTCAATGCGACCGTGCCGGTCACAAAGATTTCGTCGTGGCCGGACGCGAGGATGTCGTAAGGCGGGATGTTCGGGTTGTTGGAGTAAGGAACTGGACACTGCAGGTCTTTGGTGTGAAGCGTTCCCACGACTGCCGTGGGGCTGTAGTAGGTCGCGTCGCCGAGAAGGATGTAAGGATTCGTCAGCTTACCGACCGTCCCTCTTCCGTACAGACGATTGACCGTGACGTCGGCGCCGGGCAGGTCGCCTTGAATGAGAAGATCGCCGGCGGTGATCGACCCGACGAACGTGCCGCCGGACAACGCCTCGACCATATACCCGTCCGGCATCGGGCTGACGATCGATCCGCTTCCTTTCAGTAGCCCTTCGAAGATGACCGATGACTGAATGGAGAGTGTTCCGGAAATTGTAGTGGCACCCTGGATATCGGGTCCGCCGGTAACACTCTGATTCCCGGAGAACGTCACGTCCGCTGTGATCTTCGGAGGTCCGCTGGTGGTGCATGACCCGTCATAGCCGGCGGTGAGCACAAACGGACTCCCCGCGATCGTGTAGCCGCATCCGACCGACAGATGTGCGAAGCTGCTCCCGCTCGGGAGATCATTGGTGACCGTCGCCGTTGTTGCGGAGGGGAACGTCAGGTTCGCGCCGCTGCTCGGCGGCCCCGCGGGCGACCAGTTGGCCGGCGTCGACCATTTCCCATCGCCGCCTCCATTCGTCCACAGATACGTCGACGTGGCGGCGTTCAAATTCAAAGCGGCCAATAAGACACCAATAGCGAGCGCGGCGAAGCGAGTTTTCATAGTTGGACCCCTGACCGGTGGGCAATCGATTGTACGCGGGGGTCCGCAGGCCCGTCTATGTGTTGTACGTCACCGCGCTACGTCTTCGGCACCTTCACAAGCAGCGACTGCGGGACGCTCGTGATCGTCAGCGGCGTCGTCAGGGTGAACACCTCGCCGTCGATGCCGACGTGCAGCCGCTGGTGGCGCGACTGCACCTTCACGCGCTGCGTCCGGAACGAGCGGAAGCCCGGGGCCTGCGATACGCGCCCCGCGAGGTAGTGCGCGGCGAATTTCATGAGGGCGACGCGCGGGAGGTGCGGAAGCCAGTAGATCGCCAGGCGTCCCTCGGTCAGCGTCGGGCGCGGCGCGTCGATGCCGACTCGCGAGAGGTCGTAGCCGTTGTTCGACACCATGAAGACATGGGTACGGATCACTTCCTGGTGATGCTCGCTCTCGATGTTGATCGAGACGTGCGGGTAGTGCCGCAGCGTCGCATACGCCGCGAAGACGCGCGCCTTCCACCGCGGGTAGTCGCGGCCGTGCGCCTCGCGCTTCGTCACGAGCTCGGGATAGAGGCCGATCGAGACGTTGTTCACGAAGTAGCGGTCGTTCACGCGCGCGACGTCGATCTGCCGCGTCTCGCCGCTCAGCGCCGCCTCGAGCGCCTCCCGCCAGTCGAGCGGCATTCCGACGTCTTTCGCGAAGTGGTTGTACGTCCCGATCGGGAGCACGGCGAATGTCGCGCCGGAGTTCACGAGCGGCTGCACCACGTGGTGCACCGTGCCGTCGCCGCCGGCTGCGATGAAGAGCCGGCGCTCCTCCCGCAACTGTTGCCGGATCGTCTGACTGACGTCGACGTTCGGCCCGAGCGCGATGACTTCCAGTCCCCGCTCCCGCGCCGCCTCGTCGAGCGCACGCGATTCCTCAACGGGCATCCGCACGCCTGACCCACTGTTGACGAAGATCGTTCCCCTGTAACTCGGCAATATCAGCTCCGCCCGATTCGTTCCGAGCGCGAGACAAAGTTCATGAGAAAACTCGCGTTCCTCATCGCTGTACTGCAATTCCTCGTCCTCACCGCCGCGGCCGCGGAAACCGCGCCGAAGAGCTGCACGCTCTGCGTCGGAGCGGTCATCCAGGCGGATACCATGCCGGTGAGCAAGTTCCCGATGTACGTGCCCGACGTGACCCTCGTCGGCCCGTCGCTGCACGAAACGCATCCCGACATGGTCGGACACATGATCGCGCTCGCGCCGATCCACATCGGCGACGGCGATCCGCTGACGCAGATCGAGGCGCAGACCACGACGCTCGTCGCGTGGGCGAAGACCCACGGTCCCTTCTACGCGTTCGGCACCACCATCCCGACCACCGATCCCGCCGCCGCCGCGTATGCCATCAAGCGCCTGAGCGTGACGATGCAGGGGCTCGGCATCGCGAAGAAGATCGTCCTCGGACCGACGCCGCTCGACCAGCTCGAGAAGCTCTACGAGGCCGGCGCGGGACCGTACTTCGACGCCATCGTCGTCAACGGGCCGGACGTCGCCGCGACCTTCCAGTGGTTCAACGAGAAGGATCCGGTCAAACAGATCTACGCCGTCGTCGAGCCGAAATCGCCAAATGCGCTGTACGACCTCGCGCAGGCATTCGCCAACGGCGCCACGCTCGCCCTCCTCCAGACGACCGCCGACAACGTCTTCAGCCTCACGGCCGGCTTCGACAACTTCAACCAGATGTTCGCCGGCGACTACGCGTACGACAAGACGAGCAAGATCGACGTCCTCGACGCGAAGGGCAACCCGGAACCGATGCCGGTGCTGACGTTCGTTCGCGGCGAGGACCTGCGAACGATCCTCATCCCGCGCGGCGACGCGAACGCGGCGGCGATCGTGGCCTTGCCGAGCGACCGCTACAAGCGGCCACGGCGCGTCGACGAAAAAGGTGACGCTGACGTCACCGACGTCGGCAAGAAGGGCGGCCGGTTCCTCATCGGCATGCAGCCGGTGAAGGCGCCGTTCGCGCTGACGGTCGATCACGAAGAGCAGATCGACAAGAACGTCACGAAAGAAGCGATCGAGATCCAGACGAAGAAAGGCATCACGGTCGAGGAGATCATCCGCAATCACCAGGCGTACAAGGCGTACGAAGACTCGATCCAGCCGCGCTACATCGCGCGCGACACGACCAAGCTCCGCTTCACGATCGAGGCGGGCGAATCGATCGAGGCGACCATCGCCGGCGACTACTTCTCCGAGCCGCAGGGGCGCAAGGACTGGGTTTGGCAGGACTTCTACGTCAACGGCGTGAAGTGGAAGTACGGGAAGATCCCCGAGCTGCCGCTGATCCAGCCGGAGAAGGTGACGCAGCTCCCGCTCGACCTGCACCTGACGAACGACTACCACTACACGCTGGTCCGAGAGACGGACCTCCTCGGCTATCACACGTACGAAGTCCGCTTCGAGCCGCCGCCGAACGCGCCGGCCGCGCTGCCGCTGTACCGCGGCACGGTCTGGATCGACGCGAAGTCGTGGGCTCGCATCCGGATCTCGATGATCCAGCTCAACCTGACCGGCGAGGTCCTCTCGAACGAGGAGCGCGTCGACTTCCAGCCGTTCGCCCGCGACTCGCACCGCACCCTCACGGCGGCCGAGGTGGAGAAGAGCGATCCGCGGGACGTGCTGTGGCTGCCGAAACTCGTCAGCGCACAGCAGGTGATCTCGGCCGGCGGACGCGCGAATCCGGTGCTGCGCGAGACCGACTTCACGAACTTCCGCATCGACCCGACCGACTTCGAAGGGGCGCTCAAGACCGCCTCGGCGTCCGACGCGCGGATGGTGCGCGAGACTCCCAAAACCGGGATGCAGTACCTCGAGAAGACCGCGACCGGCGAGCGCGTCGCGAAAGAGGGCTTCGACCTCTCGCGCAAATTCCTCCTCGGCGGCGTGCATCACGACGCGGGCCTGCAGTACCCCGTCCTCCCGCTCGGCGGCGTCGACTACTTCAACTTCAACCTGCACAACACCGGCATCCAGACGAACGTCTTCTTCGCCGGAATCGTCGTCGTCGCAAACGCGACGAACCCGAACGTCGCGAACACCCGGACGAACGTCGGTGTCGACTTCTTCGGCATCGCGGTCCCGACCACCAGCACCGTCTACCGCAACGGCATCGAACAGAAGAACGAGGCGGTGCGGTCGCTCGGCACGTCGCTCACGCTACGCGCGGGACATCCCTTCCTGCAGTTCGGCAAGATCGACCTCTCCCTCGGGCTGTCGCACGTCCGCTACAGCCGCGACACCGACACCGCGGATACCTTCACGATTCCGACGAGCACGTTCGTTCTCTCTCCCTCCGTCGACATGCAGTACTCGCGCTGGGGATGGGTGGCGTCCGGGTTCTACGAATACAACCAGCGGACGCAGTGGAAGCCGTGGGGCCTCCTTTCCGAATACAACGACAACCAGAAGTCGTTCGCCGATTTCGGAGCCACCGTCGGCAAGAGCTTCTACCTGCCGAAGTTCCAGCGCATCGGGCTCGAGGTGAACTACCTCGACGGCACCCACCTCGACCGTTTCTCGAAGTACGAGCTCGGCTTTTTCGGAACGCAGCGCGTGCACGGCATCAAGTCCGGTTCCGTCCGCGCCGAGAAGATGACGCTCACGCACCTGACCTACGGCTTCGTCTTCTCCGACCAGTTCCGCATCGAGTCGTACTACGACTACGCGCTCGTGACCGACAAGACGGCCGGCTATCACCGCGAGCCGTTTCAGGGCGTCGGCATCGGCGGACAGACGATCGGTCCCTGGGGCACGCTCGTCCGCCTCGACGTCGGAAAAACGGTCGGGCGGAACGCGCAGAACGGATTCGTGGCGGACGTGGTGCTGCTGAAGTTGTTCTGAGGCGTGTAGGGGCCGGCTGTCAGCCGGCCCAGGGTGCGGCTGAGAGCCGCACCCTACACAAGGCTTACGGGTTCTGCGTGTAGAAGTCGACCGAGCCGATGATCGTCTGCACACCGCTGGTGTCGGTGACTTCGACCGTCAGGCGGTGGCGTGCGTTCGAGAGGCGCGTCGTATCCATGATGAACTTCCATCCCGCCGTTGCGGCCTGCAAGAAGTACTGCGGATCCTGCTGCGCGACGTCGGGACGCGGCAAGTGGAGCTGCGCGTTGCCGACCACGTTTCCGTCGATGATCATGGTGACCGCCGCGACACCCGAGTCTTCGTCGACCGCCCATCCCTGGAACACGGCGTTCCCCTTCAGATAGTCGTAATTGACCGGAGAGTCGATGAAGCCGACTGAAGGGAAGTTGTTGTTGTCGGCGAGGCACTCGAAAAACACCGGGATGCCGTCGCTGGTCGGCAGCTCGCTGAAGGTGCCCTGCTGGTCGCCGACACGCACTTTCAGGACGTGATTGCCGCGGCTGACGCCGAGGGCGACGAGAGCGCCGACGTCGAGCGTGAACATGTAGCCGGAGCGCGGCGAGTCGGGGTAGGTCGGGTAGTACCGCGCCACGTCGAAGCGCGGAAGGCCATAGCAGTTCGCGTATTGATTGAAGAGCGGGTTGAATCCACAGTCAGCCGGCGCGGACGCCCAGCGCACGCCGTCGATCATCAACTCGACGTACGAGACGCGGCCGACCTCCGTCCGTGGCGCGAGGTCGAGCGCCCAGCCGCGCACCGGAGTGATGTGCGACTGGAAGTTGACAGGCGGAGACACGGGTGAGCTCGGGATCGTTCCGCAGAACGTGCCGTACAGCACGGCGTCGCGTTTCGGCTCGTCGACATAGCCGAACGGCTTGTCGGTTCCTTCCGTGTTGAAGACCTGAATCTGCCGGCGGCCGATCAGGCGCGCGACGCCCTTCGTATCGGTCGCGCGCACCTCGAGGAGGTGCACGCCGTCCTGGATGCGCGTGGTGTCGACGTTCGCAATGAACCCGGAGAAGATCGAGGCCGGGAAGTCAGGGAACGTGTTCCCGACGTCCGGACGCGGATCGCCGTAGATGGCGGACTGCATGATCAGTCCGTCGACGTAGACGTCGACTTCGCTGATCCCGTCCGTGTCGGTCGCCCAACCGACCACCGGGAAGGCGCTCGTGGCGTTGTAAGTGCCGGCGCCGTCGGGAATGTCGAGGAACCCGAACGGCGACTGATTCAGCGTGTTGTCGATGTTGATCGTTCGCCGGCCGAACTCGATCGACTGTCCGTCCGTCGTATACGCCTTCACCGAGACCGTGTGCGCGCCGTTCGAGTACCGGCTCGCGAGGAAGCCGATCTGGAAGCCGGGAGAAGCATGCTGGATCCCGGGGTACTGCGGCGTGTACTGCTCGACGACGTCAATGCGGGGAATCCCCATGTTGACGTCGTACTGGAACGCGTCGTCGACATAGAGCTCGATGCGTGACAGTTGCTGGACGTCGTACGCGAAACCCTTGACGAGCACGACGCCCGACTGGGTGACATTCGGATCCGGCAGATCGACACCGCCAACGAATCCCGCCGGCTGTGATTGAGCGACCGCTACTGCCGCGAAAAGCGACGCGCAGGTGAGAACCAGGCCGCGGGTAACCCATCTCCACATAACCCCTCCAACCCCGAGATGACCTAGGTGCAGTGCGTTCACGAGTTTATACTAAGCAAGGTGAGCTCTTCAAATATCAATGTGTTGGGGAGCCTCGCCTCCTCGCCTGCCACTTCAATAGACGACGTCCGGAACGCGGCATCCCGTATCAAGCCGTACGTCCACCGGACACCCCTCCTGACGTCCCATTCCCTCTCGGAGCGGATCGGCGTCGAGGTGCGGCTCAAGTGCGAGAACCTCCAGCGCGCCGGATCGTTCAAGATCCGCGGCGCGATGAACGCCCTGCTCCAGATTCCAGAGGGGGACCGCAGCCGCGGCGTAGTCGCCTTTTCCTCCGGAAACCACGCCCAGGGCGTCGCGCTCGCCGCCAAGCTCCTCGGCATGCCGGCGACGATCGTCATGCCGGAGAACTCGGTGCAATCGAAGGTCGAGGCGACCAAGGCATACGGAGCGGCGGTCGTGACGGGCGGCGTCACCGCGGCGACGCGCGACACGGTCGCCC
>DASYSN010000362.1:0-1506 GCA_036003305.1 Thermoanaerobaculia bacterium | reverse complement strand
GGATCGACCTTCATCTCGAGGTGCTCGAGATTGAGCGCGCTGTCGGAGACCTTCTGCCCCGGCTTGGCGGCGATGATCGCGTAATCGCGGCCGCTCTGGACGATCAGCTTCTCGCCGTTGGACGAAACGTCGACGCCGTTCACCGGCTCGACGATCGTCTCTTCCTTCCGATCGTCGATGTTGTAGAGGCGGAGCGAGTTCTTCCCGCGCGAGCCGGTGATGTAGATGATTCCGTTCGCCGTCGGGATGAGTGAGTTGTAGGAGCCCGATGGCCCCGGGATCGCACGTACGCGCCGCTCGAATCCGGCGACGTCGATCTTCACGTTGACCGCGGAGGTCTTCGCGTCGTGTTTTCCCTCTTCACCAGCCATCGCGGTGGCGGGTTTCTTTTCTTCCGCCGGCTTGTCCTTGTCGACCGACACCTTCTCCTCGTCGCTCTGCGGCAGCAGCAGCGCCGGCCCGTCCTCGGCAAGAATCCCGACGTAGACGCGCGTCGGATTGGTGTAGACGTAGTTGAACTCCCATGCGCTGAAGGTCAGGTTGAAATCGCGGTTCGACGTGAAGTAGAGGTAGCGCCCCTTCAGGTCGAACACCGGCTCGTTGTCGTCGGTCATCCCGTTCGTGAGGCGATACGGCTTGCCGTCGGCGAGCGAGTAGACGTAGATCGACGAGAAACGCGCCGCATTGAGCTTCGTGTACGTGATCCACTTCGAGTCGGGCGACCAGCGGTAGTGGCGGATATCGCCGTACTCGTCGCGGTCGACGTCGGTCACCGCGCCGCTCGCGACGTCGATGACGTGGAGCATGTGGTCCTTGGCGGCGTACGCGATCTTCTTCGAGTCGGGCGACCAGATCGGATCGAACATCCACATGTGCGATCCCTTTGTCGCCTGATTGGTGAGCTGCCGCTCGGGTCCCTCTCCTTCGGCCGGACGAAGATAGATCTCGTACTCGTCGCCGTTCTTGTCCGAGAGGTAAGAGATCCACTTGCCGTCCGGCGACCACTGCGGCGCGCGTTCACGGATCCCGGGCGTCTGCGTGACGTTGCGGATCTCGCCGTATTTCGCGGGAACGGTGAAGATATCGCCGCGTGCCTCGATCAGCGCACGCGCGCCGGTCGGTGAGAGCTGGAACGACTCGATGCTGTCGCGGACGTTCTTGAAATGCGGGACGACGTTGCCGAAATCGCCGACGACGTGGATCGGCATGCGCTCGTCCTTGCCGGTGGCCGGATCGAAACGCCAGATGTAGCCGCCGCACTCGTAGACAATCTGCTTGCGGTCGCTCGACGGCCAGAGGACGTCCCAGTCGGTGTGGTTCGTGACCTTCGCGATCGCCTTCGTGCCGAGGTCGTAGCTGTAGAGATTGAGCTTCCCGCCCTCCGCGTCCGAGGTGAAGTAGATCGTGTTGCCGATCCACATCGGCTGGTTCTCGGTGGCCGGCGACGACGTGATCTGCTGCGTGGTGTTGTTCTTCAGGTCGTAGATCCAGACGTCCTGCGCCCGG
>DASYSN010000361.1:0-2320 GCA_036003305.1 Thermoanaerobaculia bacterium | reverse complement strand
TCGGGCTTGTTCCAGTTGAAGTAGATGAAGCCGAGGTTGTAGTGCGAGTCGGCGCTCTTCGGCTCGAGCTTCAGCGACTTCGCATACGCGTCGGCCGCCTGCTGCCACCCCTGCTGCTTCATCCAGATCGCGCCGAGGTTGGCGTACGCGCGGGCGTGGATCGGATCGACGCTCTCGTTCTTCGCGAACGCCTTATCGATCGGCTCCAGCGCCTTCGTATACGCGCCGAGCGCCTCGGAGTAGCGCCTGGTCTCGAACAGCGCGGCGCCGAGGTTGTAATAGGCACGCGTGTAGTCGCGGTCGATCGCGATCGCTTTGCGGTACTCCTCGATGGCGTCGTCTTTCTTGCCGGTCGCGTAGAGCGCGTTGCCGAGGCTGAAGTGATGCCGCGCTTCGTTCGGGGCGAGACGCGTCGCCTCCTGCAGCGCGGCGACGGCGTCCGCATCGCGGTTCAACGAGCGCAGGATCGTGCCGCGAAGCGCGTGGAGCGCGGCGTCCCGCGGGTTCTTCTCCAGAGCGCGATCGATGAACGTCAACGCCTCGGCTGACTTGCCGAGCTGCTGCGCGGCGGCCGCGGCGTTGGAGAGCAGCGTGCGGTCCGACGGCGACTGCTCGACGCCGCGGAGGAACAGCTTGTACGCCTCGTCGACCTTCTGCTGCTGAAACAGGATCGCGCCGGCGTTCGCGTACGCCGAGGCGAGCTGCGGCGCCGCGTCGATCGCCTTCCGGTACTTCGCAAGCGCGTCGTCGAGACGTCCCGCCTCCCGCGCGCGGTCCCCCTCCTCCATGAGGCTCCGCGCAACCTCAGGGATGTCTTCCTGAGGGAGCGCGGGCAACGTGAAGGTGATGAGGATGAGTGCGAGAGCGAGTCGCCGGATCAATACCCTGAGCAAGCCTCAGAAGTTTACTTCGAGCTGACCGAAGAACTCGCGGCCGACGAGCCGGTTCTCGGTGCCGACGATGGTTTCCTCGGGGCGCTTGTCGAGGAGGTTGTTGCCGAAGAGCGTGAAGCGGATCGGGCGGCTGTGGACGAACGGCACGTCGTAGCTGACGCGCGCGTTCAGGAGCGTGTAGCCGGGCAGCGGCGGGGCGGCGAAGCTGGTGAAGTTGGAGCGGATGAAGAACCAGTCCGACGGCGCCTGGTAGCTGCTCTTCCACGACGCCTCGACCGCCGCGCGGACGTTGTTGAACGGCCCCGCGTACGCGCCGACGTTGACCTTGTCCTTCGGCGCGTAGACGAACTCGAACGGGTGGCCGCTCGAGTCGGTGCCGGCGCCGAGCTGGCTCTCCGTTTCGTGCGCGTAGTTCACGAAGCCGGTGATCTTGCCGGTGACGTTGGCGCGCAGCTCGACCTCCCCTCCCGTGATCCGCGCGTTCGCCGGCTGGTTCTCCCAGCCGAACGTCGGCTGCGGCGCGAGGAGGTTCTGGACGATCACGACGAAGTTCTCGACACGCGAACGATAGAGGTCCGCCTTCATCGAGACGGTGGGCGAGAGCTGGTACTCGCCGCCGAGATCGAACGTGCGGATCTGCTCCGGCTTGAGGTTCGGGTTCGGATTGAACGTCGAGAGCGGAATGTGGAGGTCGGGGATGTTCGGATTCGACGCGCTGATGAACCAACTGTCCTGATACAGCTCGGAGAAGGTCGGGAAGCGGAACGCGGTCGAATAGCCGCCGCGCACCACGAGCCGTTGCGACGGCGTGTAGACGAACGAGAGCCGCGGCGAGGTCTTCGACGGGAAGAGCGTCGTCTTCCGGTCGAAGCGGATGCCGGCGACGACGCGGAAGAGGTTCGGCAGCGCGTCCCACTGGTCCTGCGCGTAGACGGCGACCTTGTCGTAGCCGGAGACGACCGTCGCATCCGGCGACAGCTCCTCTTTGTGCTCGGCGCGATCGAGCCGCCGCGCTTCCAGGCCGACGAGGATGTCGTGCATCGGGATCATGTGGAGGTCAGCGCGGAAGTCGCCGATCGCCTGATAGCCATGATCGGCGCGGTGGGAGAACTGCGGCTGCTCCTGCGCGGCGTGGCATCCGGCGCAGTGCATGCCGTTACGGTGCGCGTAAGAAAAGTCGGCGCTGTAGGTGATCGGCGCGTTCGCGGGCGCGTGGTTGTAGCGCAGCGACGCGATCGTCAGCGCCTGGATGAGATCGTGCGCGGACGAGAAGCCGGTTCCCGGCGGAAACCCGAGGTCGGGCGGGAACTGCTCGCTGAAGCCGTTGAGATGGTCGTCGTGGCGATACAGCGACGCCTGCCAGTCGCCTCGCGTGCCTTTCAGAAAAACATCGGTGCCGCGGATCTTCGACTTGTCGTCGATCCAGA
>DASYSN010000360.1:0-3863 GCA_036003305.1 Thermoanaerobaculia bacterium | reverse complement strand
CGGCGCGCCGGAGTTCTGGATCTCGAGCGGCGACTGGATGCCGCGCAATTTCATCCGCCGCATCGAGGTGACGTTCCCGGTGAAGTCGGAGTCGATCAAGCGCCGCATCGAGGAGCAGATCCTCCCGATCTCGCTGGCCGACAACGTGAAGGGGTGGTACCTCGACAGCGAAGGGAAGTACCACCGCCGCGTGCCGGACGGGAAGCCTGTGCGCAGCCAGGAGGCGTTCATCGCGATC
Organism: Thermoanaerobaculia bacterium; assembly: GCA_036003305.1. GTDB lineage: Bacteria > Acidobacteriota > Thermoanaerobaculia > Gp7-AA8 > Gp7-AA8 > DASXHZ01. Next base: position 3,625 of record DASYSN010000360.1, on the reverse strand, counting down.
GCGCGGTCGGAGGCGGTGGCGATCGGACCGTACGAAGAGATTCTCCATCGGGCAGGCTCGTTCCGACGGAAAGCGAAAAAGAGGAAGAAGTAGGAGGGCAGGGAACATGGACTCATTGCCAAAGAAGCTCGCCTCGTACATCCACGACACCGGATTGCGCGCGCTCGATCATCTCGCCGACAGCGTCCCGACCCCCGCGGACGGCGCCGAGCCCGATGCGCTGCAGTCGCTCCTCGGACACTGGCGCTCGATGACGCCGGAGCAGAAGGAAGACTTCGTCACCCGCGTCGCGACCTCGGTCGGCGAAGTCATCGCCGCCTCCGCGCTGCTCCCGATGGGAGTGAAGGTGGGGAAGAAGGCGGTGAAGTCGGCGAAGAAGGTGCTGAAGAAGTCGGCCAAGTCGATCAAGAAGAACACGAAGAAGGGGAAGAAGGCGGCGTAGGCCAAGCCTCCGTCATCCTGAGCCGGCGTAGCGCGGCGAAGGATCTCCAGATGCGCCGCTCGAGCCACGTGCCGAATTCTGAGATCCTTCGCCGTCTACGCGGCTCAGGATGACGGAGGGTGGAGCTAGGCGATGAGTCCCGGCGCGAGCATGAATTTGAGTCTCGCCGTGCCGGTGGGATCGTCCAGCTCTAGTCCGTAGCAGCCGCCCTTCTTGAGCGACAGCTCGCTGTGCGTCTCGGTCGACGTCAGCGCGAGCATGAGCGTGGTCAGGTGCGGCTCGTGGCCGGCGAAGTAGGCGCAGCCGAACGAGCCGGCGCGGCGGAGGAGATCGCGGAACTCGGCGGGATCGTGACCGGGCGCCAGAGCGGCGGTCGTTTCGATGTCGATGCGGCGGTCGTATGCCTTCGCCATCCACTCCGCGGTCTCGTAGGCGCGGACGAGGGGGCTGCTGTAGATCGCATCAGCATCGGGCAGCATCTTCTCGAGCGCTTTCGCCACGCGCTTCATCTTTTCGTTGCCTTCGCGCGTCAGGCGACGCTCGGAGTCCGGCTTGTCACCGCCCTTCTCCTCGGCGATTCCGTGACGGAGCAACACGATCAGCATCACACCTCCTCGAACTGCACCTTCTTCTCGAACAGCGACGCGAAGTAGCGCGCTCGCTTGGCCGCCGCTGCGATCTCGACCGAGGCCTTCGATCGCGCGCGGACGAAGAACTTCACGTTGCCATTCAAACGAACGGCCACGTCGCGGACCGCCTGGCGATGGCTGCGGTCGAGCGCCTCGGCGATGCGGAGAATCGCGGCGAGCTTCTCGACGTCGCCCCGCTGCGCCGCGGTCAGCTCGGCGAGGTTCTCGTGATCGTCGTCGGGCTCCGACTTGCGGTGATAGCGCGCCACGTTGGCGATCACGGCGAGCTCGTCGTCGCTGAAGCCGCGCAGCGCGGCGTGGCGGATGAGGTAGTACGAATGCTTGTGGTAGCCGCGGTCGCTCACGTGCATGCCGACTTCATGGAGCATGGCGGCGTGCTCGAGCAGCTCCTTCGCGGTGGAGGGGAGGGCGTGCAGCCGCGTCGTCTGATCGAAGATGCGCGAGGCGAGGTGCGCCACGTGGCGAGCATGGCGCCGGTCGCAGTCGCTGCGCTGTGCGAGCGCGAGCACCGAGGTGCGGCGGAGCGCGTTTGCGGTGCGGTCGGTCTTGGCCGAGGCCTGCGCGATGATGATTCCCTCGCGGATCGCTGCGGGGCAGACGATCAGCGAGTCGATCGACAGCGTCTCCATGATTGCGAGCAGCACGGCGGCGCCGGCGACGATCGTGGCCGCGCGCTTCGGTTCGATGCCGAAACGTTCGACGCGCTCCTTTTCGGTCGTGCCGGCGAGCCGGCCGAAGAGCTCTTCGAGCGCGTCGCGCGTGAAGGGGGGAGTGATCAGACTGGCGAGCGCCTGGATCGTGCCGGACGTTCCGATGCACTGATCAATGCCGAGCTGACGCACCTGTTTGTGTACTTTCCGCAGCTGGCCGGCGGCGAACCGCCGGCATCCCTCCACGTCTTCACGAAAGCGCTCCGCGAGCCGCAAAGATCCGAGCGGCTCGCTGGCGGTGTAGTAGATCTCCGAGGCCGTCGCGATGATGAACTCCACGCTGCCGCCGCCGATGTCGACGCAGAGTGAAGTGCCGCCGCCGAGGTCGATGGCGGAGCGGATCGCGCGATAGATGTAGTCCGCTTCTTCCTCGCCGGAGATCACGCGCACCTTCACGCCCGACGCTTCTTTCACGCGTCGGAGGAACTCGCGCCGGTTCGGCGCCTCGCGCACGGCGCTCGTGGCGACGGCGATGATCTCCTCGACTTCCCAGCCGCGCGCGACCTCCGCCATGTGCGTGATCGCCGCCACGCCGCGCTGGATCGCGTCTTCCGAGAGCGGCGCGCCATCGAGGCTGCTCAGCCCGAGCTGCACCATCTCTTTTTCTTTGTCGACGACGCGGTGCCCGCGCCGCTGCAGCTCCGCCACGATCATGTGGATCGAGTTGGTCCCGACGTCGATCGCCGCGATGCGGCGGGGGGTGGGCATGGCGGGAGGAAGTATGCACCGCCCCGCGGGTGAGGCTTCACATCGAATTTACTTCGCGCGTAGCGGCGCTTGATGCCGAGACCGCTAGTATTCGCGTTCAGCAGGAGGCTTTACTGATGAAAATTCGTTTCGTCCTTGCCGCTACGATCTGCGGCTCACTCGCGGCCGCTGCGTTCGGTCAGGTCACGCCGGCGGCGGGGTACACACCGCCCAACGACACGCCCTCATTCAAGGTCGGCGCGACGATCTTCACCGACTACACCTACAACGAATCGCCCACCGGCACCGACGCGGACGGCAACTCGATCCACAACAGCTCGTTCAACGTCAGCCGCGCGTACATCAACGTCCTCGGCAGCCTGAATCACATGATCGCGTACCGCATCACGCCGGACATCACGCGCGAGTCGGGAAGCGGCAGCTCGCTGAACGGCTCGTACACGTTTCGTCTGAAGTACGCGTACGGCCAGTTCAATCTCGACGACTGGATGAGCAAGGGCTCGTGGGTGCGTCTGGGCTTACAGCAGACGCCTTTCCTCGACTACAACGAAAGCATCTACCGCTACCGCTTCCAGGGGACCACGTTCGAAGACCGCGAAGGCCTCTTCCCGTCGTCGGACGCCGGCGCCTCGTTCCACTGGAGCGCTCCGCGCGGCTACGGCGACATCCACACGGGTGTGTACAACGGAGAGGGCTACAGCAAGAGCGAGACGAACAACGAGAAGGCGTTCCAGATCCGCGGGTCGCTCCGTCCGCTGCCGCTCGGCGGTGTCTGGAAAGGGCTGCGCATCACCGGCTACCTCGATGAAGACCACTACATTCAGGACGCGAAGCGCGAGCGCGCCGTCGGTCAGGTGACGTTCGAGCATCCGCTCGTGAACCTCGGCGCCGACATCGTCTCGACCAAAGACCGCACCTCGGCCACGAAGTCGGAAGTCGACGGCCGCGGCTACACGATCTGGGCGACGCCGAAGTTCGGTACGTCGGGATGGGAAGCGCTCCTCCGTCACGACGAGTTCGAGCCCAACAAGGCTGTGAGCAGCCAGAAGCGGAAGCGGGACATCGTCGGCCTCGCGTACTGGTTCCAGCACCTGCAGGGCGTGCAGTCGGCGCTG
>DASYSN010000359.1:0-8477 GCA_036003305.1 Thermoanaerobaculia bacterium | reverse complement strand
ACGTCGTGCGGCAGCTCACGCGCCGCCGCTTCCAGCTCCGGGAAGCGGTGCGTGACGTCGTCCAAAGTCCGCGAGTAAATGCGCACCTGCGCCGAGTCGCGGTGAATCTGCGCCCGAATCCCGTCGTACTTGTCGTCGGCGAACGCGCCGGCGCCGAGCTCCGCGAAGATGTCGTTCGGGTCCTCCTCCGGCTGCGCCAGCATGAACGCGAACGGGTGAAAGAGCGTCATCTTCACTCCATCGAGCGCGTCGCTCTTCGCGAGCAGCGCCGCGGCGCCGATGTCGCCGGTGAACATGTTCGCGCGGCGTACCGCGTCGAGCGGACGCCCGAACGCCTTCGCGATCGACGACTCCACCAGCCCTTCCACGAGCCCGATGCGCAGCTCGCGTGTGAGGATCTTCACGACGTACCGCGCCCCTTCGCGGTCGACCTTCCGGAACAGCTCGACCAGGATGTCCCGCTTCGCCGTCGCGCCGGACGTCGAGGCCAGCCGGTCGAAGTACTCACCTATCTCCGGCACGGTTACGTCCTTTGCCGCATCCATCGTGAACGACTCCGCGATCGTGTCGCCGGCGTCCGCGTACTTCGGCCACGGCTCCCACACCTCGTCGACCGTACGATCCGTCGCAAGAGCCACCGCCTCGCCGATCGTCGCCCCGCCCACCCCGGTCACCCGTTGCTCCCGCCGCGCAAACGGCGATCCGGCGAAAAAGACGACGGCGCGTTCCAAAGAGGCGTCGTCGAGCGAGGCGAGATACTCCGCCAGAGTCCGCTCCTTCTCACCCTTTTTGGTGGTGGCACCAATGGTGTTAGCTGTCACAGTGAACCGGTGAAACATGCGCGATAGAATCCGCCGGCCTAACTTGCAACGAGGTGAATCATCATGAAAACGAAAGTCACAGTTGTTGGCGCCGGGAACGTCGGGGCCACAGTAGCGCAGGGCATCGCACTCAAGGAACTTGCCGACGTCGTTCTCGTCGACATCGTCGAGGGCGTGCCGCAGGGCAAGTCGCTCGACATGAACGAGACCGCGCCGGTCGAAAAGTATGACGCGCTTCTTCGCGGGACGAACACCTACGACGGCACGGAAGGCTCCGACATCGTCGTGATCACCGCGGGGCTGCCGCGCAAGCCCGGCATGAGCCGCGACGACCTGCTCTGGAAGAACGAGGAGATCGTCGCCGGCGTCACGTCCGAAGTCGTGAAGCGGTCGCCGAACTGCATCCTCGTCATCGTCTCGAATCCGCTCGACGCGATGTGCGAAGTGGCGCGCCGCGTCTCCGGCTTCCCGCGCGAGCGCGTGATCGGCATGGCCGGCGTCCTCGACTCCGCGCGCATGCGCTGCTTCATCTCGATGGAGCTGAACGTCTCCGTCGAAAACACGCACGCGTTCGTCCTCGGCGGGCACGGCGACACCATGGTCCCGCTGCCGCGCTTCTCCACCGTGGCCGGCATCCCGATCACGGAGCTGATCTCCAAAGAGCGCATCGACGCGATCGTCGACCGCACGCGCAACGGCGGCGCCGAGATCGTGAACCTGCTCAAGACCTCGGCGTGGTACGCGCCGGGCGCCGCGGCCGTCGAGATGGTCGAGGCGATCCTCAAGGACAAGCACAAGATCCTCCCCTGCGCCGCGTTCCTGCAGGGCGAGTACGGCTATGACGAGCTTTTCGTCGGCGTCCCCGTGAAGCTCGGCAGTAAGGGCATCGAGAAGATCATCGAGATCGAGCTGACGGCCGAAGAGAAGACCGGACTCGACAAATCGGCGGCTGCGGTCAAAGAGCTCGTCGAGAAACTCAAGACCGGGAGTGCGGTGACGGCGTAAGCAGTTATATTGACTGCTTACGCCCAATGAAAAAACTCGTCATCGACATCGAAACGGTCGGTTTCCCGTGGGAAGAGCTCGACCCGTACGTCCGTGAGTACCTGATCAAAGGCCTCAGCGACGGCGACGCCGAAGAGACGCGCCGCGCCGGAGGCCTTTCGCCTTTCCGCGGACGAATCGTCGCCATCGGTGTGATCAACATCGAGGACGGCCGCTCCTGCGCCCTGTACGAAGTGCCGGGCCAGACCGAGATCGTCTACGAGCGCGCCGGCGCGCGCACCTACATCTCCGGCACCGAGAAGCAGATCCTCGAGCGCTTCTGGAGCTTCTTCGAGAACGACTCGCGCTTCATCAGCTTCAACGGGCGGCAGTTCGACGGCCCGTTCCTGATGATCCGCTCCGCCATCAACGGCATTACCCCGAAGCGCGACCTCGTCGGCTATCGCTACGGCTTCCACCCGAACTGCGACCTCCGCGAGGCGCTCAACTTCTTCGGCACGACGAACGGCCGCCAGTTCAAATTCAACCTCGACCTGGCGTGCAAGACGTTCGGCGTCGAGACATCGAAGGGCGAAGGGATGGACGGCCGCTCGGTCGAGACGAAGTACCTCGCCGGCCGGCATCGCGAGATCGCCGACTACTGCCTCGACGACGTGCGCGCCACCGCGGAGCTCTACGAGAAGCTCGCGCCGACGCTCCTCGTGTTCAACAAGGAGTTCCGCGACGCCGAGGAGCGTGCGGAGCGGAAGAATGCCGCGCAGATGGTGATTCCGGGCGGACCGTCGTTCATGGATTCTCTGGCGCAGGCGTCGCGGTCTCTCACCGCGTCGCTCGACGCCGAGCCGCCCGCCACGGGACCCGACGCGGTCACCGCGAAAGTGCCCGCCATCATCCTCGAGAAGCTCGCGCAGGCGGACGTGCAGCCCGAAGAAGAGATTCCGAGCGGCGTGTGATGGGACTGCGCAAGGCTGTCTCCGTGTGGCGGGGCCTCGGCACCCGGCACCCGGCATCCGGCATAAAAGCGCGGCACGGATGCCGGATGCCGGATGCCGGATGCCGTGTTCCACCGAACCGTCAGGACCGCGCGAATTGAAGGTTTACCGCGCCCGCGTCTTCACGCCGGTCTCGGATCCGTTCGCGAACGCGGACGCCGCCTCGACCTATCGCAACTGGGAGCACGGCTACGTCGCCGTCGATGACGATGGCCGCATTGTCTCCGTCGGCGAGGCCACTGACGCGCCGCGCGACGCGGAGACGATCGACCTCGGCGCCGACGCGCTCATCTCCCCCGGCTTCGTCGACACCCACCTCCACGCGCCGCAGCTCGAGATGATCGGCTCGTACGGCGGCGACCTGCTCGAGTGGCTGAACCGCTACACCTTCCCGACCGAAGCGCAATTCGCGGACGCGAATCACGCGGAGAAAGTCGCGAAAGCGCTCTTCGACGAGCTGCTGCGCAACGGCACGCTCACCGCGCTGATCTTCTCGACCATCCATCCGGTCGCGACCGATATCTTCTTCGCGGAAGCGGAGCGCCGCGGATTCCGCGGAATCATCGGCAAGACGATGATGGACCGCAACGCCCCCGACTCGCTGCTCGATCGCTCGCCGCAGCAGTCGTACGACGAGAGCCGCGCGCTGCTGCAGAAGTGGCACAAGCGCGGACTGCTGCGTTACGCGATCACGCCGCGCTTCGCGCCGACGTCGACGCCGGAGCTGCTGCGCGTCGCCGGTCAGCTGAAGAAAGAGTTCCCCGACGCGTGGGTGCACACGCACATCAGCGAGAACGTCCGCGAAGTGCGCTGGGTGCAGGAGCTCTTCCCCGAAGCGGAGTACGCCGACGTCTACGATCGCTACGGTCTCCTCGACGAGCGCACGGTCCTCGCGCACGGCGTCTACCTCAGTGACGAAGAGCTCGACCTCCTCGCGACGCGCGGCACGCGCATCGCGCACTGCCCCAACTCGAACCTCTTCCTCGGCAGCGGCCTGTTCAAGCTGCACCACACGATGAAGGCCGGCGTCGTGGTCGGCCTCGGCAGCGACATCGGCGCCGGAACGACTCCATCTCTGTTTACCGCGATGGCCGACGCGTACAAAGTCCAGCAGGTCCAGAACGTCTCGCTCACTCCGTTCCAGCTCTGGTATCTCGCCACCCTCGGCGGCGCGCGCGCTCTCTCGCTCGATACCGAAACAGGAAGTCTCGAACCCGGCAAGTCCGCCGACTTCCTCGTGCTCGACCTCGCCGCCACCCCGCTCCTCCAGCTTCGCACCGCCCACGCCCAGTCGATCGAAGACCTGTTGGCGGGGTTTATTTTTGTCGGCGACGACCGCGCCGTGCGGCAAGCCTGTGTCGCGGGGAAACTGGTGTCGGCATCCGGTATCCGGCATCCGGCATAGAAGCTCGGCTCGGATGCCGGATGCCGGATGCCAATACGCGGCGCACCATTTGCTCGTCGAAAGATCAACAGGAGGTCTGCGATGACTCGAAACGCGCGATTCCCGGCGTTCCTCGCGTTGGTTCTCATTTGCGCTGTCCCCGTTTGTGCTCAATATGTCGCCGAAGGGGCGCGCGGCAGCATGGTCGGCACGGTCGCCGACGTCGACGAAGCGCGCGGCCAGATCCTGATGGATCCCGACGACAGCCGCGGTCCGCGCATCACCGTCTTGAGCGATTCCGTTTCGACCCAGTACAACGGCTTCGGCGGCGTCATCAACGGCCAGCCGGAGATCTTCACCGGCTCGCAGGGACTGGCGAACGTCCGCACCGGCGACCGCATCGACGTCCGCGGCACCGGCCAGGCGAACTACGCGATCCGCGCCGACGTCATCACGCTCCTCGGACGCCCGACCGCCGCGCCGCAAACCGGCGTCGGCACCACGCGCTCGCCGACGTCCGTCAGCACTCCCACCGCGTCGACCACCGCGCAGACAGCCCGCGTCTCGCCGGTCGAAGGAACCATCCAGGACGTGAACGCGAACGACGGACGTCTGGTGATCGTCACCGCCCGCCGTGAAGTGATGACCGTACGCGTGTCATCGGCCACGCCGGTGACCTACCGCGGCAACTCGTATCGCATCTCGAACCTCGAAGTCGGCGACAAAGTCCGCATCAATCCCGATCCTTCGACCAGCGCCACCGCCGGCGACGAGCTCCGCGCGAGCTCGATCGAAGTGACGACCAGCGTGCAGGAAGGGGCGAACGTCCCGAAGACGAACCTCGTCAGCGGCCGCGTCGCGTCGACCGACCGCTCGCTCGACATGGTCACCCTCGACACCGGCCGCCAGTCGATCCGCATCGACGTCGCGACCGCGAGCGACCCGATGGGACGCCGCGTCCGCGCCGCCGACTTTCGCCAGGGCGACCGCATCGAAGTGAACGGCCGCTACAGCGCGACCGGAACCGATCTCTTCATCGCCAACGTCGTCCGTTGGGTCGACGAGAGCGCGCCCGCGCAGCCGTCAGGAGCCACCGAGGAGGTCGTCGCCACGAACGCCCCTGCCCCGGAATTCGCCGCCGTCACAATCTATGGCAGCGTGACCGAGACGCTCGCGAACTCGCCGCAGCTCGTCCTCCGCGACAACGCCGGCCGCACCGTCGTCCTCAACGTCCTCGATGACTTCGTCGTACGAGGGCCAAAGACCTACACGACCGCCGGCCGCCTCAAAGCCGGCCAGAACGTCGTCGTCAAAGCCTTCCGCGATCAAGACGGCAACTACATCGCGCAGACGATCCGGCTGCGATGACTAGTGCTGTCATCCTGAGCCGCGTAGACGGCGAAGGACCCGTATCGGCAGGGCGCAACGGGTCCTTCGCCGCGCTACGCCGGCTCAGGATGACAGAAGAGGCATCAAGCTCATCCCTAGAAATAACTAATCCCCCCTCCGTGTCGAACCATGCACGATGCCGAGGCGAAACCTACTTCCGGGCGTAGCGGCCGGAGGCTCCGAGCCGATGGTCGTTTTCGACTCGCGCCGGGTAATTCTGCGAGCACGTCGTATGGCGGTGGCGCGCGACGTCGCGCAGATCGCGTTGCTCGCATGCGTCGACTGGCTCTTTCAGAACTGGCCGTCGACGCACATCCCTTTGCTCGGACGCGCCGACTCGCTCGCGCTCCTCGGCATCGTGAACGCCGCCGCGATCGCGCACATCTGGGCGACGAGAGCCGTACCGCGCTGGCGCGCGCGCCGCATCGCTGCGACGTGGTGCGCGCGCGAGCGCGATCGACTTACGTCTCTTTCGGTTTCCCGGCGAGGATGATCTCGCGCCCGACGAGATACAACAGGATCAACAGCACGGCGAACGGGATGCACGACAACAGGTCGGCATGCGCCCCCGACGCGAATGGATTCTTCTCCGCGAACTTGTCGAGACTCGCGTTGAAATTCGTGACCCACGCCACCTTGTCCTGCAGCCCCGCCATGAACGCGATGAGGATGCCCGCGATCGCGCCGCCCGCGATGTAGCCGGACGCCATCAGCACGCCCGGGCTCTTGTCCCCCTCGGCCGTGAGCTGTTCCTCGGTGAGATTCAGGTCCTTGTATTTCTTGCGGACGTACAGATCCGAGAGCCACCGGATCATCCCGCCGATGAAAATCGGCGAAGACGACGAGAGCGGCAGATAGACGCCGACCGCGAACGCCAGCGACGGGATGCCCGACATCTCCAGCGTCAGCGAGATCATCACGCCGAGGAGCACGAGCCCCCACGGCAACTTGTGATTGAGGATCCCCTTGATGATGTACGACATCAGAGTCGCCTTCGGCGCGTCGAACTTCTTCGGCGCCGACTTGCCGTTGGCGAGGAACTTGTGCGTCCCGTTGATCACCGGATCGACGAGGAACTGCGCCGTGCCGGCCGAGTCGACCAGATACTCCTGCGCCGAGGCACCGCCCGCGGGCGTGTAGTGCCACACGAAGTAATCCTTCCCTTCGTAGTTGCGGTGCGAGAGCGCCGGCAGCACCGACGCGTCGGCCTTCAGCCCATCAGGCCAGTTCGTGACCTGCTTGAGCGGCGATCCCTCTTCGCCGGTGGACGGCTCAGAGCTGATGCGCGGGAGCACGACGCTGCCGTTGTTGTTGAGCATCAGCAGCAGCGGCCCGAGCGCGAGCGCCGAAGCGAGCGCACCGATGAGAATCGCGATCTGCTGATACTTCGGCGTCGAGCCGACGAGATATCCGGTCTTGAGGTCCTGCGACGTCGTGCCGCCGTTCGATGACGCGATGCAGACGATCGCGCCGATCGAAAGCGCGGTGACGTAATACGACGGTCCGGTCCAGCCGATCACGAGGAACACGAGGCAGGTGATCAGGAGCGTGGCGACCGTCATGCCGGAGATCGGATTCGACGACGAGCCGATCTCGCCGGTGAGGCGCGAGGAGACCGTGACGAACAGGAACCCGAGGACGACGATCAGGATCGCGGCCATCACGCGCGCCATCACGCCGGTGCCGCCGTGGTACAGCGGGCTCGCGAGCGCGATGATCGCGATGAGCGCGAAGCTGCCGATGAGCACCGTCTTCATCGGGAGGTCGCGGTCGGTGCGCGCCATCGTCGCGCGGGTGTTGCTGCCGCCGCGCATGTCCTTGAGGCCTTCCTGCAGTCCGTGCCAGATCGTCGGGAGCGAGCGGAGCATCGAGACGATGCCGCCTGCCGCCACCGCGCCGGCGCCGATGTAGAGGACGTACGCGCTGCGGATGCCGTTCGGTCCCATGTCGCGGATGAGGCGCGTCGACTCGGGGGCGAGCGGCGTCGTGTAGCCGGCGCCGAAGAACTTGATCGCCGGGATTAGGACGAGATACGCGAGCACACCGCCCGCGCACATGATCGACGCGATGCGCGGCCCGATGATGTACCCGACGCCGAGGAGCTCGGGCGAGATCTCGGCCGAGATCGAGCCCGCTTCGAACGGCGGTCCGAAGATCCGCTCCGGGGTGTCTTTCCACCACCGGAACGCGACGTTCATCGCCTTGTAGATGAAGCCGACGCCGAAGCCGGCGAAGATCGTCTTGGCGCTGGTCGCTTGCCCGCCGAGCTTCGCCATCTCGTCCTTCGCGCTCTGCGATGCGTTGGCGATCGACTCCGGCGAGGCGCCCGCCTTGAGCACTTCGGCGCACGCCGTCCCCTCGGGATATTTCAGCGTCCCATGCTGCGCGACGATGAGTGCGCGCCGCAGCGGAATCATCATCAGGATGCCGAGCAGCCCGCCGAGGACCGCGACGAGCATCACGCGGGTGATCTCGAGGTCGAAGCCGAGGATCAGGATCGCCGGCATCGTGACGCCGACGCCGAACGCGATCGACTCGCCGGCCGAGCCTGCAGTCTGCACGACATTGTTCTCGAGGATCGTCGCGTCGCGCCCACCCATCTTCGAGAGGATGCGGAAGAAGGTGATCGAGAGGACGGCCACCGGGATCGAGGCGCTGACCGTGAGGCCGACCTTCAGGACCAGGTACAGCGAGGCCGCGCCGAAGATCACGCCGAGGATCGTGCCGATGACGACCGGCAGCGCCGTGAACTCCCGCATCTCGACCGATGCCGGGATGTACGGCTCGAACTCGGCCGAAGCCGGACTGTCCGGCCGCGCGCCGACGATGTCTGGAAACTCTTTTTCCGCAACGCTCATTCACGGTCTCCTGGTTGCTGTGGCTGCC
>DASYSN010000358.1:0-7480 GCA_036003305.1 Thermoanaerobaculia bacterium | reverse complement strand
CTGTGCGCGAACAACCCCCGCCTGAAGGCGGGGGCTGAGGATCTGACGCCGCCTACGGCGGCTTGACCACTTCTGTAAGGAATCTTCGCGGCGCACGGCTTCACTTCGGCGCAACGACGAGGAAACGGTACTTCCGAAAGAGCTCCGCGGCCGCGCGCGACTGGAGGAAGTCGAGGAAGCGCTGGGCGGCGGGTTTGTCTTTCGAGTCGGCGATCACGGCGGCGGGGTAGGAGATGGTGGGGCCTTCGGCGAGCGGGACTTCGTACGCGACGCGGACGCCTTTTGAGATGAGGGCGTCGGTGCTGTAGACGATGCCGGCGTCTGCGTTGCCTGATTCGACGGCGGCGAGCGCGGAGCGGACGTTCTCGGTCGGGATCACTTTTCCGACAACCTTGGGCCAGAGACCGAGCTTGCGCAGGTACTGCTTTGCGTAGATGCCGGCAGGGACGGCAGACGGTTCGGCGAGCGCGATGCTCTTGACCGCACGGCCGGCGAGAGCGGCCGGCGACGCGATCCTGAGGTGACTGTCGCTCGGGACGACGATCACGAGTGTGTTCGAGAGGATGCTCCGCCGTGACGCGTTGACGATCAGGTGCTCCCGCTGCAGTTGATCCATCTTCGCCTCGTCCGCGGAGATGAAGACGTCGGTCGGCGCGCCTTCCTGGATCTGCCGCGCGAGCATGCTCGACGCGCCGAGGTTGAAGAGCAGCGTGTCGCCGGTTCGCTTTTCGTAGATCGGCGCGAGCTCCTGGAGAACGTCGGTGAGGCTGGCGGCCGCGGAGACGTGCAACGTGGCGGCGTGGCCGCCGGTCGAAAGGAACGTGGCGAGAGCGAGCGCGATCAGAAGTCGTTTCATGATCAGAACGCCGTCTGCAGCCGTGCGATGACTTTCTGCTGCGTCTTCGAGATGCCCGGTACGTTGCTCCGCATCCAGTCGAGCTGCAGCTTCAAGTCGTGTCCTTTGAAGTACCAGTTCACGCCGGAAACGAGCGAGCGGGTCGCGTCATGGACCGTGAGGTCGCTCGGATCGAAGGTCTCGAGCCGCTCCGCGAGCTGCAGCTTGTTCGCGATGAGGTAGTACGTCGCTTGCGCGTACCAGCCGTCGGAGGAAAAGCCGCCGGCGGGAACGCGGCTCGACGGCTCGAACGTGTCGCGCAGGTACTCGCCCCACACCTCGGCCGGCCCGACCTCGGCCTGCGCGTCGAGCCCGACTCCGCGACGGCGTCCGGTGAACGCGCCGGATGCGAGCGGGACGTTCGTGTCCGTCGTCCGGAAGCCGTTCGCGCCGACCGTCACCTTCGCCGCCTTCCCGAACATGCGGCCGTCGAACGGAACGAATCCGACGCGCCCGACCGCCATCAGCTTGTCGTTGTCGTTGAAGTTCTGGTTGATTCCGCTGCCGTTGAAGAGGCCTGCCGCGTAGTTGACCCGATCGTCCAGGCCGGCCCCCGCGAGCTGCACGCCGATTTGCCGGCTGAGCGTCAGCCGGTCGCTGACGAGCGATCGCTCTGCGGTGTAGAGCCGCGGATCGGCGTACAACTGCTCGAAGCCGAACGGCGTCTTGAACTGGCCGACGCGGATGTTCGCCGCGCCGAACCGGCTCCAGTTGATGTAGCCGTCCGTCATCTGCGCGCGGAACGCCGCGCTGTTGGAGAGACTGCCGGCGAGGTCCATCTCCAGACGAAAGTTGAAGTCTTCGACGAACTTGCCGGAGACGTTCACGCGCGCACGGCGCAGAAAGACGCGCGTGTTGGCGTCGCTGAAGCGGCTGTCGCCTTTGTCGCCCGCTTCGCTTTGCGCCTGAATGAGGCCGCCGACCTGCAGCGAAGCGTGTCCCGCTTCTTTGACGTCCGCCTGGCGCGCGACGACCTCGGTGCCGAGGTCCTTGCGAAGCTGCGCGTTCTCCTGCTTCAGCTCTTCGACTTCCGCTTCGAGTTTACGGAGGCGCGTTTCGACGTCGTCCTGCGCGCAGATCGGCACGGCCGCAAGGGCGGCGAGAAGGAAACACAGAACAGACCGCATGCTACACAGGGAAGCATGCGCCGATATATTCGGTCAAGTATCTCGGAAGAGTTTTCGCAGCTTCGTCCACGTCTTCTTCGTCGCGTCGACGGCCACGGATTCCAGTTCGCGGTAGAGCGTGAGCGCGGCGCGTCCGGTCGCCGTCAGCTCGGCGCCGCCGCGCGTCGGACCGCCGCGGTGCACGATGACGAGCGGCTCGCGGAATCCGTCGTTCATCGTCTGCACGAGGTTCCAGGCGCGCATGTACGAGAGGCCGAGCTCCGTCGCGGCGTCGCGGATCGTTCCGAGCCGGCCGATCGCTTCGAGAAGGTCCGCTTTGCCCGGCCCCAGAAGAATCGTCGATCCCCGCATCACTCGCAGCCGAGGGAGGAGACGAGCTTCGGGACTTCGCTTCATGGCCGCCTGCTACGTCGTCGCGGGCGGGGGTGACGACGGACCGCCGCCTTCTCCGCCGCCGCCACCACCTCCGCCACGACGGCGGCGTCGGACGCGGCGGCGTTTGCGGGAACCGCCGTCCCCGCCGCCTTCAGTTGCCGGTGGCCGGTTGCCGGTGGCCGGTCTTTCTTGCCGAGGAGGACGCGGCTGCTGTTGCTGGGCTTTCGGTTGCTGCTGTTGCTGTTGCTGCTGGGCGTTCTGCTGCTCGCCACCTGGTTGCTGGCCGCGGCCGCCGCGACGGCGGCGACGGCGCCCGGTGCGTTGCTGGTTGTCGCCTGCCGGTCGGTTTTCACCGGCGGGGCGTTGCTGCTGTTGCTGCTGCGGCCGTTGCCGCTGCTGTCCGCGCTCGGCATGCGCCTGCTGTCTGCGCCCCGGGGTCTGCCCCTTGCGCTCTTCCTGCTTCCGATCCCGCTGCCCCGGCCTCGGACGCTCGCGCTCGCCGCGTTCGTCGCGGCGCTGTTTCGACACGCCGGTCCGCTGCTCCCACTCCCGCAGCTTCTGCTGCATGAAGCGGCGCTGCTGCGACTCGGCGCGCGCCCGCGTTTCGTCGTATCCGCAGTACGGGCAACGTTTCCAGCCTTCGGGGTAGGTCTTTTTGCACTGCGAGCAGAGGACGCTCTTCGGGAGAGGCATTTCGAAATCGGCGCGCATTGTACACTTCGGGCCATGGCCGACGACGCGCGCCGGAAGACCCTGCGGACGCTGATCGAGCTCGCGGAATCGAGTAATCCGGCGGACTGCTGGGACGATTCGCGCGCCGAGGATCTGCTCCGGTCGCAGTCGAACGCCGCGGAAGTGCGCGAGCTCGGGATGAGCGAGCAGATGATCGAGCGGATCTTCGGGGACGCCGGCAGGATTGCCGGCGCCACACAGAAGCAGCGATATGTCGTGCGCGTCGAGGCGCGGTTCGAGGCGGCGCATTACCTTCGCGAGTACCGGGGGATCTCGGAGCCGCTGCATGGGCATTCGTACAAGGTCGAGGCGGAGCTGGCGGCGGCCGGCGGCGGCGTCGACCAGGACGCCATCGCGGTCGATTTCGTCAGCGCGAAACGGAAGCTCGAAGTGCTCGCGAAGAAGCTCGATTACGGCTGCATCAACGACGTCCCGCCGTTCGACAGCATCAATCCCTCGGCCGAGAACATCGCGAAGTGGTTCGCGCAGGAGCTCGGCGCGGCGGTCGCCGGCGAACACGCCCGCGTCGTCGCGGTGACGATCTGGGAAGGGCCGGTGAATTCGGTTCGGTATGAACAAACTTCCTAATCACACGGCGCTCAAGGAGTGGTCGAGCGTGATCGACGCCCTCGGCCGCGGCGATCAGGTGATCCTCATCCGCAAGGGCGGCATCGCCGATCCGAAGTTCGGCGTCGAGGCAGAGCGCTTCTACCTCTATCCGACCTTCTTTCATCAGCAGCAGAGCGAGCCGGCCGACGTGACGATCACGCACTGGTGCGAGGTCGTCCGGAACTGGCGCGTGAACGATCTCGAGACGCTGTATCACCTGGAGTCGCTCGTCGTCATGTCGCGCGAGACGCTCGAAACGCGCTACCGCTTCCGTCCCGATCAGGCGCTGCACGTGATCGGCGTCCGAGCGTACTCGCTCGCGAGGCTACGAACGGTTCATGTCAAACCGGAATACCTCGGGTGTCGGAGCTGGGTGAGCGTCGACGACGAAATCGACGTCGATGGCTCGCTGCCGGCATTGACCGAGACCGAGCTCGAGGCGCGGCTGAACCGCGTTCAGGCGTTGCTGCGGTGACTACCCGACATGGAGCTTGCCGCCATCATCTTCATGATCGTCGCCGGAGGGGCGATTGCGATCTTCGTGATGATCGCGGTGGCGATCGCGCGCGGTGAGCCGCGTGGCGCGGCCGCGCAGCAGCCGCAAGTGCCGGACCGCGATCGCGTGGCGGCCTCGATCCTGTTTCGGATCCTGACGGCCGGCGGCACGGCGCCCGATGAGGCGCTACGCGAGATCCGGCGGCGTGCCGCGATCATCGCCCCGCCGACGAGCGGGATCGACATTCCGACCTGGGGGGAGCGTTTCGCGCTGCACTCCACGCCGCAGCAACGCGCTCAGCTCCTCGACATCGCCGTTCAGCTCGTCGCGGAGCCGGGGCGCGCGATCCCGCTGATGCAGTACGTCGATCTGCTCGACCTGAGCTTCGCGCTCGGGTTCCAGACCGACGCCCTCGCCAGGCTGCGGGAGCAGTACGGGTTCGACTACATCGATCACGCGAAGGCGGCACGTCCGAGGGAGGCGGACCGGGCCGGCCGGATGACGTTCTTCGCGCGGGAGGACCGCGAGCCGCGGGAATGGCTGACTGTTCTTGGGATGGAGGGGACGCCGTCCCGCCAGCAGATCATCGCCACCTACCGGCGGCTCGCGGCGCAGCACCACCCCGACAAATTTCACGACGCGGCCGACGGCGTCCGGTCGGATGCGGCGATGCGTTTCATCGAAATTACCCGGGCCTACGAGGCCCTACTTGCTATCTACAAAGAGTAGGGCTATCATTCGCGTCGGGAATTCACGCTGTTCACGGTTTGTTCACAACCGTTTCCCAGCAGTTCCCTCCAGCAGACCGTAGTAAATATCTCAAAGATAATACCCGAGGACGGATGTGTCCGGTGAACCAGACCCGGACTGGAACTCCGCGCCTCGGGACGTAACTATCGTAGCCGCTGATGCATCTAACACCATGCGGCACGGGTGTTGAAGTTTTGACTGACCACCGGGAGACACCATGAAAACGGCAGTAGCGAACGAGCATGAGCAGGGTTGGGACTTCGAGAAGGCAGCGATGCCTTACGTCGACTCCCTCTACAACACTGCTTACCGCATGACCCGGAACTCCGAGGACGCGGAAGACCTCGTTCAGGAGACCTACCTCAAGGCGTACAAGTACTACGACAAGTTCGAAGAGGGTACGAACTTCAAGGCGTGGCTCTTCAAGATCATGAAGAACACGTTCATCAACAATTACCGGAAGAAGAAGCTCACCCCTCACAAGATCGACTTCTCGGAGATCGAAGAGAGCTACGAGCGGGTGATCCAGAAGAACGCGCCGGACCTGATCAAGGACCCGGAGAGCGACATCTTCCAGGACATGATGGACGCCGACGTGAAGCGGGCGCTCGACTCGCTTCCGCACGACTACAAGATGGTCGTGCTCCTCGCCGACATCGAAGGCTTCTCGTACAAGGAGATCGCCGAGATCCTCGACTGCCCGGTCGGTACGGTCATGTCGCGCCTCTACCGCGGACGCAAGATGCTCGAGCGGACGCTGCTCGAGTACGCACGCAAGTACGGCTACATCCGCGGCGGCGCGGAGCCGGCGAAGATGCGCTCGCGCAAGGACGAGGCGAAGCCCCGCAAGAAGAAAGACGACGGCGCCGAGGAGTCCGAGGTCCAGGAGCCGGAGGAAAACGAAGAGGAGTTGCTCTTCGCCGGTGACGAGGAAGAGGACGAAGAGCTCGAAGATTTCGAGGTCGAAGAAGAGGAAGAAGAAGAGCAGTTCGACGTCGAATAGTGCGCCGCGCGCAGAGCGCAGTGCGCAGAGAGAAAGCCCCGCGAGAGCGGGGCTTTCTGTTTCCGGGAAAGGAATTCAGTATCAAGTAGGTCAGTTGCTTGCATCGTAGGGTCGTTACTTTCGGTAGCGGGAAGGACTCCCTCGATGGGATGCAACGACGTTCAACGTGTCATCTACTTTTTCCTCGATGACTCTCTGACTGAATCGAAGAAACAAGATATAGGGAAGCACCTGAATGTCTGTCCCGAATGCGGGCAGCGCATGCGAATCTCGAAGCGGATTCGCGACTTCTTCCGACGGCGCATGCAGCAGATTCCCGCGCCGGAGCGTTTCAAGACGCGGCTCTCACGGTCGATCCGCGCCATCCGCGTAGACTTTTGACCGACAAGATCATTCTCGTCTCGTCGAACCCCAATAAGGCGATCGAAGCGGAGCGCATCCTCGGGATGCCTCTGCTCCGGGTCTCGATCACCTTGCCCGAGATCCAGGCGGCGACGGTCGAGGAGGTGACGCGGTACAAGCTCGAGACGGCGCGCGCCAAGGGCTACGAGCGGCTGATCGTCGAAGACGTCTCCCTCGGCTTCGACGAGCTCGGCAACTTCCCCGGCCCGTACATCAAGTGGCTGCTCCAGGCCGCCGGCGGCAAGGGCCTCGGCGCGATCGCATACGCGCTGCTGAATCGTTCTGCGAAGGCGCAGTGCTGCCTCGCGTACTGGGACGGCCAGGCGTCGCGCATCTTCATCGGCGAATGCAGCGGCGAGGTGCTCGTCGAGCCGCGCGGCGAACACAAGTTCGGATGGGATCCGTGGTTCAAGCCGCACGGCTCGACGAAGACGTTCGCGGAGATGCCGCCCGAGGAGAAGGACGCGATCTCGCACCGCGGCCACGCGTACTCGCAACTGCGCGACCATCTCAGAAGCAAAACTGCGACAAGTTGATTTAAATTTGAGACACCGGCTGGCGGACGGGTGTTTTCCGCCGCGTCACAACCTTCCTCTAACTCCATGCGTACCTGTAGTTAGAAGCTGCCGCATCCGTGAGGCGGAACTGGCAAATCGCTTGAACTATACGGGGGTGGCAGTGGAAAGGAAGGAAGCAGTCATGTGGACGTTCGACGGAGAAGAATGGACGGATGAAAGCGGAGCTCGGAGCAACGAGCGCAAGCCGGAAGCCTCTCTCCCGCCGAAGTGGGACGAGGCGATGCCGGAGCTTCAGGTGATCGAGATCGAGCACATCCCGTCGACGACGACGCGCATCAACTACGTGCCGTTGCCGCTTCCGTAAGCAAGATCAGCCCAATCGACTTCAACGTGAGCCGCGCGAGGAGCGCGGCTTTTTTTCTACGACCGCTTTTTTTCTACGACATGGTCTTCGCGAGGAACTCGGCGATGATCGGATCGACCTCGTTCGCCGCGACATTGAAGATGCGGTCGGCGTGATAGTTCCCCGGGATGTCGATGATGTGGAGCTCTTTCGGCTCGTTGGCGCGTTCG
>DASYSN010000357.1:0-4514 GCA_036003305.1 Thermoanaerobaculia bacterium | reverse complement strand
AAGAACTTGTCGGCGCCGGCGATGATCGGCGCGACGGTGAACGCGAACCGGAGAATCTGGAACGCCTGTCGACCGGCGTCGATGCGGGCGCCTTCCGTGGCTTCAGCCATGATGACCTCCTATCAACTGAACTTGCTCGGGAACTGCTTCATGATGCCGCTCGACAACGTGTCGGCCATCATCATCGACTGATTGAAAATCGCGTCGAAGTTCGGGATGTCGTCGTTGTAGTTCTTCTGCAGGCGGTCGACCGCTTCGCGCGTCGTCAGTGCCAGGTGCTGGTTCAGCATGTCGAGGACGGCCTGCCGCGGCCAGTTCGGGTTCGCGCCGCTGAGGAACGTGGCGAGGTCGGCGGCGTTCTGGTGCCACCGGCGGTCGGCGTCGGCCTGCTTGGCGCTGTCGCCCGCTTTCGCCGCGCTCACGAGGTCGACGGCGATGAGGATGTGCTGTTTGAGCAGGTCGGTGAGCTTCTGTCCCGCGGCGGCGCCGTAATACGGCACGATCGCGTTTCCGATGTCTTCCTGATTCTTGAGGAGCCGCGCGGCGGTGGGCTGGGCGTCAGTAGTCCCGTTGACCGCGGAGATGATGTAAAGCCGCGTGTAGACGACGTGGTCGGTCCACAGTTTGCGCATCGCCTCGGTGAACGCTGCGTGCGAGCCCATCGAGCTCATGGGCGATGCCGATGCCATCGACGACGGCATCGTCGCCGGAGTTGTTGTGCTGTTGTAGCTGCCGGATGAGCAGGCGACAGCGGTTGCGGCGATGAGTGCGAGTGAAAACATTCTCATGGGCGTTTCCCTCCGTCGTTACGTGTCGTGCAAATCGAGCACCATTTACCGAATTCATACCTTTGATAAATGGCGGAGGCTCGCCGTTTGCTGAATATTGTTGGACGTGAAGCAACCGCAACCGATCGATCTCGTCTCTCCGACGCGCCAGGGGCTGCTCCGCTTTCTGAAGGAACACGGCTGGTCGACGATCCCGGCATTGGCGCGCGCTCTGTCGGTCTCGACGGAAGCGGTGCGACAGCAGCTTCAGCAGCTCGAAAGCGAGGGATGGGTGCGATCGGACTGTGGGCCGGAGGAGGCGTCCGCCGGACCGCGGCGACGCGGCCGGCCTGCGGTCGAGTATTGCCTCTCGGCGTCGGCCGAGGATTTGTTTCCGAAGCGGTATCCGCAGTTGGCGACGAGTCTGTTCGACGCGCTCGACGACGTGGCGTATCTGACCGCGTTGACGGATCGGCGCGTGGAGACCGCCGCGGATCTGCAATCGATCTACACCGAGAACGATCCGTTCATGTCGGTCGAAGAAAGCGCGCACGGCACGCGGCTCATCGAACGGAACTGTCCGTACCTGCAGTTCGCGATGCAACGGCCGCTGTTCTGCAGCAGCACGGTCAGCGCGCTGCGGCGGTTGTCGGGATGTGAAGTCGTGCGCGAGAAGCGATTTCAGGACGGGGATGGGCGGTGCGTGTTTCATGTGATGACGGATCGGCCGTTGACGGGGGCGCGGCGGGAGGTCGCGTTCGAGGTGGAGCCGGATCCCCCGCTGTCATCCTGAGCCGGCGTAGCGCGGCGAAGGATCCGTAGCTGGAACGCCGTAGCTGGAACGCGCAATCAGTTTCAGCACCGGGTCCTTCGCCGTCTACGCGGCTCAGGATGACAGCGAGTTGAGGGACTTATCGGCCGCCGAAGCCGGGGCGGATCTCTTCGACCAACTTGGCGAAGCGGAGCGAGAGGCCCTTCGTGACCACGATCTGCTTGAGGTAGTTGAGCGAGGTGATGGCGGCGGGGAGGCCGGAGATGGCGGTGGGGATGGAGGCGAGGCGGCCCGCTAGTTGGATGGTCTTGTCGGCGACGGAGTAGTCGGCGGACATCAGGTCGGCGCGGGCGTGGCTGTTGTAGGCGATCGTCAGGAGGTAGATGTCGGCGACCAGCTCGCGGAAGCGCATCTCGCTGCCCCACGCGAAGCAGTTGCCGGCGCGGATGTTCTCGAGGAACTCATCGGTCGTCTCGCCGCGCGAGACGGTGTGCACCTTCGCGACATGTTTCAGCGTGTGCGCGTCGGAGCCGCCGACCATCGAGACGTGCTTGCCGTGCTGCTCCTTCACGGCCGTCACGAGATCCTGGACCATCTTGTTGTGCACCGACGCCATCGCGCCGTTCAGCACCTCGTAGATGTCGAACATCTGCAGCATCTCGCTGATGTATCGTGCCGCGACGTTTTTCATCCGATAGTTCTGGAAGAGGTGGTTGACGCCGAAGATGAGCTTCTCCGACTTCAGATACGGGACGAGCTCGCGGATATTGCGGCGCAGTCTTTGAATCTCCCGGTGCTGCGCTTCGGTGAGTCCCCAAACGCCGATATGGATGCGCTGGCCGGTTTCGGGGAAGTAGGTCTCGACCTCTTCGCCGATGAAGAAGTCGGTCATGTCGGGATGCTTGTCGAGGAGGTAGAGGCAGCCGTCGATGGAGTCGTGATCGGTGAGGGTGACGAACGCCATGCCGCGCTCTTTGGCGATGCGGTAGACGTCTTCCGGAGCGTTGTAGCAGTCTCGGGTGTTGGCGCGCCGGAAATACTTGAACACCGAAAAGCGGCTGTGGCAGTGCAGATCGGCGCGCTTCAGCGTCGGATCGGAAGTTGAATCGGACAGGACGTCCGGTGTCGCGTCACTCATCTGGTTGGCAAAGCGCCGGGAGTGATTGTTCCACCTGATCGCATTTTCTACAATTCGCGTGCCGTGCAGAAGGCGAGACGCGCGGCACGCGCGAGAACATGGCAACGACAAACCGCGGTAAACCAGGGAACGTGAATCCATCGGATTGGATCGACGTCGAAGTACCGACGCGCCTTCCGATCATTCCGCTCGTCTCTTCGGTCCTCTTCCCCGGCGGCGTCCTCTCGCTGCAGGTGGGGATCGATCGGAACGTGCGGCTGCTCAAGGCGCTCCCGGACGACCAGAACATGATCGCCGCCTTCTGCCAGAAGTCGGGCGACAAGGAGAACCCGCGTCCCGACGATCTCGCGCAGATCGGCGTCCTCGCCGCGATCGTGCAGCGCCTCCCGCTCTCGTCGGACCGCTACCAGCTCTTCCTGCAGGGACGGCAGCGCGTGGAGCTGGTGCAGATGCTCCAGACGGAGCCGTATTTCGAGGCGCGCCTGCGCGAGGTCATCCCGCGGCCGATCGCGAAGAGCGTGAAGACCGAAGCGCTGATGAACAAGGCGCTCTCGCTCTTCAAGGCGCTCGTGGAGAGCGACAGCAAGTACTCCAACGAGCTGCTCAACATCCTCAACATGAACATGGTCGAAGGTCCCGACACGTTCGCGGACCTGCTCTCGTCGTTCGTCAATTTCCCGCTCGAGGAGAAGCAGCTCCTGCTCGAAACAGTCAATCCGATCGAACGCATCGAGCTGCTCATCGACTTCATCCAGCGCGACCTCGGCAAGGCGACGGTCGACCGCGAGCTGCAGCGCCAGATCCAGACCTCGATCGACCGCCGCGAGCGGGAGAACTATCTCCGCGAACAGCTCCGCATCATCCAGGACGAGCTGGGCGACACGAATGGCGCCGACCGCGAGGCCGACACGTACCGCGACCGCGTCGAAGCGCTCCCGGTCGCCGAGGAGCACAAGGCGTCGCTCCGCCGCGAGGTGAACCGCCTCTCGCAGCTCTCGCCGTCGTCCTCCGACTACGCCGTGATCAAGGGCCACCTCGACACGGTGTTCCAGGTGCCATGGAGCGAGAAGACCGAAGACAAGCTCGATCTCGCGAAGGCGGAGGAGAGTCTCGACAAGCGCCACTTCGGCCTCGAGAAGGTGAAGGAGCGCGTGCTCGAGTTCCTCGCCGTCCTGAAGCTGAAGGGCGATCTCAAAGGACCGATCCTCTGCTTCGCGGGACCTCCGGGCGTCGGCAAGACGTCGCTCGGCGCGGCGATCGCCGAGGCGCTGGGGAGGAAGTTCATACGGATGGCGGTGGGCGGGGTGACCGACGAGTCGGAGATCCGCGGGCATCGCAAGACGTACATCGGCGCGATGCCGGGGAAGCTGATCCAGAGCTACATCCAGGTCGGCGTGAACAACCCGCTGATCATGATCGACGAGATCGACAAGATCGGGAAAGACTTCCGCGGCGATCCGTCGAGCGCTCTGCTCGAGGTGCTCGACCCAAAGCAGAACCACGCGTTCGTCGACCGCTACCTCGAGATCCCGTACGACCTCTCGCACACGCTGTTCGTCTGCACGGCGAACATCATCGACATGATCCCGTCGCCGCTGCGCGACCGGATGGAGATCATCCGCCTCTCGGGCTACACGGAGCGCGAGAAGCTCGAGATCGCGAAGCGGCACCTCATTCCGGAGCTGCTCGAGAACCACGGCCTCGGCGCCGATCAGGTGTCGATCAGCGACGACGCGATCCTCATGGTCATCCGCGAGTACACGGCGGAATCGGGCGTCCGCAACCTCGAGCGCAATCTCGCGACGATCCTCCGCAAGATCGCGCGCAAGGTGGCGTC
>DASYSN010000356.1:0-6615 GCA_036003305.1 Thermoanaerobaculia bacterium | reverse complement strand
GGCATCGCACAATTCTACGCAGAGTCCCTGTGCTAGAGTCGCCGCCATGAGTGTCGTGCAGTTTGACGGGAAGAAACCGCGGCTCGGCGAGAAGGTATTCATCGCCGACAGCGCGCGCGTGATCGGCGATGTGGAGGTCGGAAACGACGTCTCCATCTGGTTCGGCGCGGTGATCCGGGGCGACATGCATTTCGTCCGGATCGGGTCGCGGACGAACATTCAGGACAACACGGTCATCCATGTCACGACCGCCATGCATCCGACGGTGATCGCGGAGGAGGTGACGATCGGTCACGCCGCGATCGTGCACGGCTGCACGGTGAAACGCGGTGCGCTGATCGGGATGGGATCGCGCATTCTCGACGGCGCCGTGGTCGGCGAGTCGGCGTTGATTGGCGCCGGAGCGCTGGTGTCCGAGGGGATGCACATCCCGCCGCGGACCCTGGCGATCGGCGTTCCCGCGCGCGTGAAGCGCGAGCTGACGGACGAAGAAGTGCAGCGCCTCGAGTTCTCGTGGCGCCATTACGTCGAATACAAGGACAAGTACCTCCGCGGATGAGTCGCCAATTTGCCGGAACGCTCCGCGCCTCGAACGCAGGCGAGTCGATCACCCTCAAAGGCTGGGTGCAAAAGCAGCGTGACTTCGGAGAGCTGATCTTCGTCGACGTGCGCGACCGCAGCGGCGTCTGCCAGGTCGTCATCGATCGGGAGCGCGGCGCGGGCGACGAGCTGATCGCGATCGCGAAGGAGTTGCGCTCCGAGTTCGTCGTGCAGATCGACGGCAAGGTCGACATGCGTGCCGAGACGCAGCGAAATCCGAAGATCGCGACCGGCGACGTCGAGGTCGTGGCGACGAAGATCGAGATCCTGAACAAGTCGGCGCCGCCGCCGTTCCCGATCGAAGACGAGACGGATGCCGCCGAGGAGCTGCGGCTCAAGTACCGCTACCTCGACCTGCGGCGGGCGCCCCTCACGAACAACCTGATCCTGCGGCACAAAGTGGCGTTCGCCGTCCGCGACTTCATGAACCGCAACGGCTTCCTCGAGATCGAGACGCCGATGCTGACGAAGTCGACGCCGGAGGGGGCACGCGACTACCTCGTGCCGAGCCGCGTCCACAACGGAAACTTCTACGCGCTTCCGCAGTCGCCGCAGATCTTCAAGCAGCTCTGCATGGTCGCGGGGCTGGAACGCTACTTCCAGATCGCCCGCTGCTTCCGCGACGAGGACCTGCGCCGCGACCGGCAGCCTGAGTTTACGCAGGTCGACATCGAGGCGTCGTTCATCGACGAGGAATTCGTCTACGACCTGATCGAGCGGATGTTCGCCGAGGTCTTCCCGATCGCGAACATCCATCCGCCGGCGAAGTTCCCGCGCATGACGTGGAACGAGGCGATGACACGCTTCGGGATCGACCGGCCGGATACGCGGTTCGGGTTGGAGCTGGTCGACATTACCGGCGTGGCGAAGACGCTCGAGTTCGAGCCGTTCAAAGCGGCGGCCGCGGTCCGCGCGATCGTGGTGCCGGGCGGCGCGTCGTTTTCGCGTAAACGCCTCGATGACCTCGTCGCCGCCGCGAAGGCGCGCGGCGGAACGCTGGCGTGGATCAAATTCGACGCGCCGGGCTCGTCGTCGATCAAGAAGTTCATCACCGACGCCGGCGTGTTCCGCAACGCCGTCGGCGCGAATGAAAACGATCTCGCGCTGCTCGTCGCAGGGACGCAGTGGGGAAGCGCCGAGATCCTCGGCGACCTGCGTCTCAAGATCGCAAACGAGGAGAAGCTCGTTCCGTCCGAGCGTTTCGACTTCCTCTGGGTCACGAACTTCCCGCTGTTCGAGTGGGACGAAGAGACGCAGCGCTACTTCGCGCGGCATCATCCTT
Organism: Thermoanaerobaculia bacterium; assembly: GCA_036003305.1. Lineage (GTDB taxonomy): Bacteria > Acidobacteriota > Thermoanaerobaculia > Gp7-AA8 > Gp7-AA8 > DASXHZ01. The sequence goes on along the minus strand of DASYSN010000356.1, from coordinate 4,733 downwards.
TCACTTCGCCGGCGGTCGCGGACATCGACAAGCTGGAAACCGATCCGGGGAACACGTACGCGCGCGCGTACGACGTCGTGATGAACGGGCTCGAGCTCGGCGGCGGATCGATTCGCATCAATCGCCCCGAGGTGCAGTCGCGGATGTTCCGCGCCCTCGGCATCAGCGACGAAGATGCGCAGGCGCGGTTCGGCCACCTTCTCGAGGCATTCCGCTACGGCGCCCCGCCGCACGGCGGCGTCGCCCTCGGCCTCGACCGCATCGTGATGCTGATGGCGCGCGGCGAGTCGCTCCGTGACGTGATCGCCTACCCGAAGACCGCCCGCGCGCAGGACCTGATGAGCGACGCCCCGTCTCCCGTCGACGATCGCCAGCTCGCGGAGCTGGGGATCGCCCTCCGCGTTAAGCCGTGATCATCGAAACGAAGCAGTATCCGATTCATGTCGGGCGTGACCTGATCGATCGCACCGGCGCGTTGGTACGCGCGCGCGGCAAGGTGTTCGTCGTGACGTCGACCGGGTTGCGCGAGGCGTTCGGCGACCGGGTGGCAGCGTCGTTCGAGCCGGTGGCCGACGTCATCACGGTTGAAGAAGGGGAGTCGCGGAAGACGCTCGGCACCGCGAACCACATCGTCACGAACCTGCTCGACCGCGGCGCGAAACGCGACTCGATGCTCGTCGCCGTCGGCGGCGGGATGATGGGCGATACGGCCGGATTCGCCGCCGCCATCTTTCTGCGCGGCATCGACCTCGTCCACGTGCCGACCACGCTCCTGGCGCAGGTCGACAGCTCGATCGGCGGGAAGACCGCGGTCAATCACGCGCGCGGGAAGAACCTGATCGGTGCGTTTCATCCGCCGCGAGCGGTCGTCATCGATCCGGCGGTGCTGCATTCGCTCCCGGCGCGGGAGCGGGTGAGCGGGTTGTACGAGGCGCTCAAAGGCGGCGTGATCGGCGATCCGACGCTCTTCGAGATGTTCGAGAAGCCGGTCGGCGAAATCGACGAGCTGATCGTGCGCGCGATCCTCGTGAAGGTGAACATCGTCGACGCCGACGAGCGCGAGGCCGATCTCCGGCGGCTGCTCAACTACGGCCACACGATCGCGCACGGGATCGAGAACGCCATGAATTACCAGGGCATCACGCACGGCGAGGCGGTGGCGTGGGGGATGATCGGCGCGAACGCGATCGCGGTGCGGCGCGGGATTCTGCCGCGCGACGTGAGCGAGCGGATCGAGCGCGCGATTGCTGCACTCGCTCCGAGGCGCGTTCCGCGCGGCATCGACGCGAAGGCGATCCTCGCCGCGACTGAGCACGACAAGAAGAACACCGGCAGCACGCGGGTGATGGTCCTGCCGAGTGCCATCGGCACGTGCGAGATCGTCAGCGACGTGGCCGAAGAGGAGATCGCGTATGGCATCGACGCAGTTCTTGCTTGATCCCCAAACGACCGCGCTGCTCCTGATCGACCTGCAGCGCGGCATCGTGGCGCGCGATACTCAGCCGTACACCACAGCCCAGGTGGTCGAGCGGGCGGCGCGGCTGGCGAAGCGGTTTCGTGACGCGGGAGCGCTCGTGGTTCTCGTGCACGTTGCATTCGCGCCGGATCTTTCAGACCGCCTCAATCCGCCGGCCGATTCGCCGACGCCGGCGACGCCCCTGCCGAAGGAGTGGTCGGACATCGTCCCGCAGCTCGGCAGCGATCCGCGCGACGTCATCATCACGAAGCACAACTGGGGCGCGTTCTACGGCACGGAGCTCGATCTGCAGCTCCGGCGCCGCCAAATCCGCACGCTCGTCCTCGGTGGCATCGCGACGAACATGGGCGTGGAGTCGACGGCACGCGACGCGTACGAGCGCGGCTACGAGCAGGTGTTCGTCGAGGACGCGTGCGCGACGTTCTCCGAGGAGATGCACTCGTTCACGTTCAAGAACATCTTCCCGAGGATTGGAAGGGTGCGATCGACCGAGGATGTCTTAGCCGCCCTCGGGTGAACGGGCGCGGGCTGGAAAGCCCGCGCCACACCAGGAAGATCGCTACTTCTTATCGGAGGACTTGTTGCACGACTTCGAGTCGTGCTTCGGGCAGCTGTGATTGTCGCCCGTGCACTTCTTCGTGCAGTTCGGGTCCTTCTTCTGGCACTCGGCGGCGCTCATCTTGTCGCAGCTCTTGCCGTCGGCCGGTTTGGTGGTGGTGTTGTCCGCGAACGCGCTCATCGAAACGGCGAGCAACGCTGCGACCGCGAGGGTAGAGATTCTCTTCATGATGTTCTCCTATTGCATCTGATCGTCGGAAAGGCGTGAGTGATCGACGGGTATCAAATGCGGAGGACGAGATCGAGCGGCCTCTGTGTGAGCGCCGGGGCGACCGACGCCATCACGTAGATCTTCGCGATGAGCGCGATCTGACGCGTGGCTTCTTCGATCGTGAGGCTGGCTGCCACGGTTTTTGGTTTCACGGCGGTGGAACGTTGCGGCGCGGTAGCAGAGCAGGTGTTGTTCTGATGCCGCATCGGGCAGCCGCCGCTGTACTTCAACGGACAGGTCGAAGGCTTCGCCATGACCGGCGGCGCGCAGCAAATCTGCGCCACGATCAGCGCCAGCCCGGCGAGCAGACCGAATCTCCGCCCTGACATCAAAGTCAGGATAGGCCCGTCATCGCGCTGCCGCGGTGACGCATCGGCAAAGGAACGGCAACTATGACTGCCCCCTGTCATCCTGAGTCGCCGCAGCGAAGCGGAGGACGATGAAGGATCCGGTGCTGAAACTAGACGCGTATCCCAACGACAGGTAGCTGGAACGCATGACTCGTTTCAGCACCGGGTCCTTCGCCGCGCTTCGCCGGCTCAGGATGACAGGGGGCCTACGCTGCGCGTTTGACGGGGAGACGCAGCACCATGCTCGTGCCGACGCCTTCGATCGAGGCGACGGTGACTTCGCCGCCGTGGGCTTCGACTATCTGGCGGACGATGTAGAGACCGAGGCCGGTGCCGCCGCCGCCGCGGAGCGACTTGTTCTTCGTCTGCTTGTACTTCTCCCAGATCTTCTCGAGCTCCTCGGGCTTGATGCCCATCCCGCTGTCGGTGACGGTGACGACGATCGCCTCGGCGGCCTGCTGGTCGTTCCGGATGATCTGCGCGCCGACGGAGATGAGCCCCTTCTTCGGCGTGAACTTCAGCGAGTTGGAGATGAGATTGATGATCGCCTGCGTCAGCTTCTCGACGCTGCCGATGATCTCCGGCACGTCGCGGCCGTGGGCGTTGAGGAGGAAGATCTCGTCGCGCGCCGCGACCGACTGCAGCGAGCGAACGGCGCGCTTGAGGACGCCCGCGACGCGGATCGGCTCCGACTCCACCACGAAGTTGCCCGACTCGATCTTGGAGAAGTCGAGCAGTTCGTTGATGAGGTTCATCATCCGCTCGCTCTCGCGCTGCGCCTCGGTGAGAAGGTCGGAGTACATCGAGTCGAGTTTCGTCCCTTCCTGCGAGAGAACGAATTCGAGCGTCCCCTGGATGCCGGAGAGCGGTCCGCGCAGATCGTGAACGATCATCGAGGTGAAGTCCGACTTCGCCTGCTCCATCTCGCGCTGCTTGGTGACGTCCTCGAACTGCAATGCGACGGCGGGGGAGGGGTAGTCTTCGATCGGCATGATCGCGTCGACGCGATAGGTCCGTCCCTCGATCTCGACGTCGAGGGTGTGCTCCTCGTTGCGGTCGATGAAGAAGCCGAGGAGCCAGCCGCGCTCGCCGGCGACGGCGCGTGCGGCGTCTTTGAGCCAGGCGCCGGCATCGTCTCCGAACGCGTCATGGAAAGCGGGGTTGCGCCATTCGACGCCGCCGTTCTCATTCACGATCGCGATCGGCGTCTTGATGCTCTTCGCAATCTGGTAGCGATTCTCGTCGATCATTGCGGCACCGTAATCGCGCGCTCCTGCTGGAGCTTCGCGAGGATGAAGAACGTGTTGAAGGCGTCGAAGGGGGAGAGGATCGTCAGCTTCTGGAGGTCGAGGCGGCCGTCGATGAGCGAGACGAGGTATCCCTCCTGCGCGTTGAGGTTGAAGCGGTCGAAGTTCGTGAGGAACTCGGCCGAGAGACGCGGGACGGCCTGCAGGCCTTTCGGAGTGTTGAGGAACTCGCGCACGATCGCGGTGCGGATGATCTCGAGATAGCCGCGCAAGCCGAGGTCGTTCGAATACATGTCCCGCGCCTCGACGAGCTTGTTGTACGTGTGCCACGGTCCGTACTGCCGCATGGAGTCGGTGACGAGGCGCGCCCAGTCGGGAACGGCCGGTGTTTGGGGGTTGACCGCCATGTTTTGACGGTGATTCTACTTCGCGCCAATCGGAGCGCGAACCTCTTCCCTTAGAATCATGCCGTGACCAGCCGCCCCCGCCTTCTGATTGCGTTCGTCGTCCTGATCCTCGGCATTCCGGCGGGCTTCGTCCTGGCGCACGCCGTGAGGATGCCGGTCGTCAAGTCGTTGGAGGACTATTCACCCGCCCTGATCACGCGCATCTACGACCGGAACGGCATTGGCTTCGCCGACTACTCGATCCAGCGCCGCATCGTGGTGAAGAAGAACGAGATGTCGCCGTACCTGGTCAACGCCATCATCGCAACCGAGGACGCCGACTTCTATCACCATGGCGGCATCAACCCGAAGGCGGTGCTGCGCGCCGCGCTCAAGGACCTGATCGCGCGGAAGAAGGTGGAAGGGGCCTCGACGCTGACGCAG
>DASYSN010000355.1:0-8754 GCA_036003305.1 Thermoanaerobaculia bacterium | reverse complement strand
GAAGTCGACGTGATCGTCGGGGAACTCCGGCACTTTCTCGATCGCGTTGGCCGGCAGGAGATCCTGCTCGACGAGCCGCTGCGGCGAGATGAGCAGCGGATTGCCGGCGAACGACGAGATGCAGCCGTACGGCGAATAGCCAAAGCCGGGCGGATTGAGGGGAAGAACCTGCCAGATGTGCATGCCGGCGCTCTCGGCCCAGTCGAGGAACCACATCAGCGCGTCGCCGAGGTCGCCGACGCCGAAGCGGCCCGGCAGCGAGGTCGGATGAAGCAGGACGCCGGCGCTCCGCTTGACGTCGCGCCCGCCCCCGTCAGACGAGTGGACCACTACGCGCGGGCCTCCGTCGATCCGTCATCCTGAGCCGCCGCAGCGAAGCGGAGGACGGCGAAGGATCCGTATCGCAAGAGCGCAACGGGTCCTTCGCTGCGCTTCGCGGCTCCGCCGCTTCGCCAGCTCAGGATGAAAGGAGTTTCCACTACGCGCGGGCCTCCGGTGCGATGGAGAGCTGCTCGCCGAGGGCGTCGAAGAGCGCGAGCCAGCGCTTGGTCTGGCCGTTCGCGGTGCTGGCCGCGATCGCGGGACGGACCGTCGACGCCATCCGGTAGTACTGCGTCTGCGGCCTCCGGAGGCTGACGCGGATTTCCATGGCGCGGACTAGCGCGATGATCGACTCGTACGCCTCCAGCCGCTCCACGTCCACCGGATCCTCGGCGAACCGTGCCGCGGCGCGCTCGATCGCGTTCCGCAGCGCGAGGATGGTCATGTCGTCGAGGCCCACGCGCTCATCCTCGGCCTCGCGCAGCCGCGCTTCGACTTCCGGCAGCAGGATGGCATCGGCCTCGAGGAGACGCCGGAGCTGCATGTTGAGGTCGAACTCCGCGGCGATCTGCAGCACCTTCGGCAGCGGGATGCCGAGGCGGGTGTGGAAGCGCATGAGCGGGTCGTAGCGCTCGTGGAGCGAGCGGAACGCCGACTCCGCCTCTTCCAGCGTCGCGTTGCAGATCAGGTGGAGGATGCGGCGCTGCTCGTCGCGGAAGAGCGAGCGGACGGAGACCGACAGCTCGGAGAAGTGCTGGTCGAGCAGGCGGATCGTCGCCGGAATGCCGCCCGGCTGGAACGCCTCGGCGAGCTCCCGCTTCACCTTCTCGTAATCGGCAGCCTCGTGCGACGTGCGCACGCCGCCGGTCAGCTCCGTCTCGCCGAGGTGGAGGACGGCGAACGAGTACGACTGCGTCTCGCGCGTGATATTCGAAATGACGGTGATCGAGGCGACCGCCATGCGCGCGCGGCCGGCGCGGAAGACGTCGAAGTCGTGGCGCAGGACGCGGTAGCAGTAGACGTCCGCGTCGTCGTCGAAGTGATCGAAGAGCGAGGCGACGGCGTAGTGCGAGGCGACGCGCGCGAGGTCGAGGCGCGTCGGCAGCACGTCTCGTTCGTAGATGTCGCGCGCCGTGCCGCGGTCGGGAAGGTTGCTCATGGCGGGCGCGAGCCGCTCCATGAAGTCCGGCTCGAGGTTGCGCCCGGAGATCTTCTCGGCGAGTTGAATCACTCGCGCCGCGTAATGCAGGACCTGCACCGTCTCGATGCCGGAGACGTCGTTGAAGAACCAGCCGCACGACGTGTACATCAGCATCGCGTTGCGCTGCATCTCGAGGAGGTTCAGGACGTCGTTCGCGCGCGCGTCCGGGTGGGCGTGATGGCCGAGGAACCGCTGCAGCGACTCGTCGGAGCGGTCGAGGACGACTTCGATGTAGTCGTCGCGCGCGCGCCACGGGTGCTCGATGAGGTCCGAGGCGTAGCGCTCGAAGAGGGCGGCCGTCTCGTCGCGGAGCCAGTCGAGCGCCTCGCGCAGAGGCGTGCGCCAGCGCTGGTTCCATCCAGCCTGCCCGCCGGTGCTGCAGCCGCAGTCGCTGCGCCACCGCTCGACGCCGTGCGCGCAGCTCCACGCCGTGCTCTCGCGGACCTCGACGTCGTGCACCGGCGGGTGTTTTTCGAGGAATTCGCCGTAGTTGGTCAGCTCCGCGAGCTCGTGCTCCTCGATGTAGTGCAGCGCGTAGGCGAGTGCCATGTCGCCGAAGCGATGGTGATGGCCGTACGTCTCGCCGTCGGTGGCGATGTTCACGAGCTGGTCGTGCGCGCGGTAGTGGTCGAACGCGCCGGCGAGCCGGTTGGCGAGGTATTCGCCGCGCGCCAGGAGGTTCTCGAACGCGACGGCGCGCGAGATCGGGCCGTCGTAGAAGAAGATCGCGATTTTCCGGCCGGACGGCAGGGTGCAGCGGTACGCCTGCGTCGGATCGATGCCGTCCTCGCGCCAGTCGGTGTCGTCGAACGAGCGCCAGCGGCGCGCCTGCCCCGGCTCGAGGATCGTGAAGCGGATGCCGGCGGCGGCGAGCACTTCGAGCGTGTCGGTGTCGACCGCCGTCTCCGGAAGCCACATCCCTTCCGGCTTGCGGCCGAAGCGATGCTCGAAGTCGCGAAGGCCCCAGCAAACCTGCGTGCGGCGGTCGCGCGCATTCGCGAGCGGCATGATGATGTGGTTGTAGGCCTGCGCGATCGCGGAGCCGTGGCCGGAGAAGCGCGCGCGGCTGGCGCGGTCGGCGTCGATGATCGCCGCGTACGTCTCGGGGGCGCGGACTTCGAGCCACGACAGGAGCGTCGGGCCGAAGTTGAAGCTCATGGTGGCGTAGTTGTTGACGATCCTGAGGATGCGATCGTGGTCGTCGAGGATGCGGGCCGAGGCGTTCGGGGCGTAGCACTCGAACGTGATGCGCTCGTTCCAGTCGTGGTACGGGTGCGCGGAGTCCTGCGTTTCGACGGCTTCGAGCCAGGGGTTTTCGCGGGGCGGCTGATAGAAGTGGCCGTGGACCGCGATCAATCGCGCGTCGGGCATGGGGGCGGAATCGTAGCGCAAAGACAAAAAGAGCGTGACGAGAGCGGCTGCTCCCGTCACGCCCGGGGGTCATGGTCAACCAGCCAGACCGGCGGAACGTGCCGAAACGCGCGACGGCCGGGCGGCGACCTACACCTCGTCCCCTTTGAGTAGAGTGACGCGACGCGGAAAAGTGCCACCCCCCCCCACTAGAGGGATTCGATCAATTCCGCCAGTTCCTCGATGTCGACCGGCTTCCGGAGGACCGCTTTCACGAGCGGGGACCGCTGGGTGATCGTGTCGCTCGGGATGTCGCCGGCGGGCGCGGCCGTGACGACGATGATGGCCGGCGGGTTTCCGAGCGTCTGGATCGACGGGTCTTTCATCATCGCCGTGAGTGAGTCGAGGAAGTCGCCACCGCTCATTTTCGGCATCATCAGGTCGAGGATGATGACGGAGTAAGGCTGCCGCGCGACGAAGTGCAGCGCCTCGATGGCGTCGCGCGCGCCGTCGACAGTGAGGAGCGCGTGCTGCTTGAGGTACTCGATCAACAGTCGCCGGATCGTGTCGTCGTCTTCGACGACCAGAACGTGGCCGCTCGGCATTGCATAGAATCCGCCACAGCGGAGGATCGATGGCGGCAAAGAAAGACGCGAAGACCGAGCGCGTGGCGGTCTGGCTCACCCCCGATCAGATCGCGTGGCTCAAGACCAAGAAGAACCTTTCCGAAACCGTCCGTGCCATGGTCACCGAGGCGATGAACATGGACGCGCTCGCGAAGAGCGTCAAACAGGGGAAGAAGAAGAAATAGCGCCGCGCAGCCGGTCGCGTTCCTGGATTAGTTGCGCGGCCACGCTGACCGCGATCTCGAACGGGTGATTCGTGCCGATGTCGAGGCCGATCGGGCAGTGAAACGCGTGCTGCATGTCGTCCGGCAGGCCGGCTTCGGCGACGTCGCGCCGCAGGATGATCGCCTTCGAGTGGCTTCCGATCGCACCGACGTACGGGAAGGTACGCGTGCGCAGGATTTCGATCAGGATTGGTTTGTCGGTCGTGTGGCCCATCGTCATCAGAATGACGTACGCGTCGTCGGGCAGCGTCCGGACGAGCGACGGCATGTCGGCCGACTGAACGGCCGTCAGCTTCGGCGATTGCGGTAAGCGCTCCAGCCACTCCGGTCGCGGATCGATGACGGTGAGATGGCAATCGAGATGGACGAGAAGCGTCGCGAGTGCCTGTGCGACGTGTCCCGCGCCGAAGAGGACGATGTTCCAGCGCCCGACGTTCAGCGCCTCGAAGTAGAGCTTCACGATCCCGCCGCACGTCATCCCGACGTCTTTGTTCAGGTTCCAGGAGACGAATTTCGTCGGCTCGCTGCTCTCCCCGCGCAGCATCCGCTGCGCCTCGGCGATCGCCTTCGTCTCGACCTTCCCGCCGCCGACCGTCCCGAAGCGAAGGCCGTCCGCGGTGACGATCGCCTTCGCGCCGCGGTCCTGCGGCACGCTGCCCTGCGTGTCGACCACGGTGATCGTGACGACCGGAGTGCCGGCGGCGAGATACTCATTCAGCGCCTCGAAGAACGTCGGCATGGCGCGATTGTAGCTTCGCCGTATGCGCTCCAAAGCTCTGCTCGCCGTTCTGCTCGTCGTCGCCTGTAAACGTTCGCCCGACGCTCCCGCCAAACCGTCGATGGGGATGATGATCGCCAGTCCCGCATTCGCGAACAATGGCGAGATCCCGGCGAAGTACGGCTGCAGCGGGGGAGGGGAGGCCGTCTCGCCGCCGCTGACGATCAGCGGCGTGCCGGCGGACGCGAAGTCGCTCGCGCTGATCGTCGACGATCCCGACGCGCCGGGCGGCACGTTCACCCACTGGCTGGTCTGGAACATCGCGCCGTCGACGATGTCGATCGCCGAGGGGCTGCCGCCGGCGGGCGCGAGCGAGGGGAAGAATGGATATGGGAAGAGCGGGTGGGGCCCGCCGTGTCCGCCGTCCGGAGCGCACCACTACATCTTCGTGCTGTACGCGCTCGACACGGCGCAGATCGCCGGCGCGGACGAGATCCCGAAACACGCCGTCGCCCAGGCGAAGCTCATCGGCCGGTACGCCAGGAAGTGATTTCTCATCTTTCGCGTTAACATGACGCCAGGCCCGAATTCAAGACAGAGGATCGACCACCATGGGTGAGCTTTTCCAACCGACGCATCTCCTTCTCGTCGCCATCATCGCGATGATCTTCCTCGGGCCGAAGCGTTTGCCGGAGCTCGGCAAGGGCCTGGGCGAGGGCATCCGCCATTTCCGCGATTCGTTCAATGCGCCGCCGCCCGCGCCGCAGAAGGACGAACCGAAGCAGGTCGAGTAACGGACGCGCAGTAGCCGCGGAGCGGCGGTATCCCGGTAGCCCAAGGCGTCAGCCTTGGGACCTCGATCGTTTCCTCGTATGTGAGCTGCGGAGCGGCGACATTTCCGTCGTCGAGCGCCGACATGTCGCCGCTCCGCGGCTCGTTTTAAGTGGCGGCCTTTTTCCCAAGGCTGACGCCTTGGGCTACCGAGATACCGCCGCTCCGCGGCTCGGCAAAGGGCGAGTCACCACCCGTTTCGTTCGCGCAGCGACGTGATGTGCGCGACGTGATGGCGCGAGTGCCACCCGTACATCTGAAGGAGCCAGTCGACGTCCTTCTGGCCGTGGTCGGGATGGACGAGCGGACGTTTGAAATCGTCATCCGACATCGCACGCCACAGCGTCATCCACCGTCTGTGCAGCGTTTCGAGGAGCGTGAGCGAGGTCTCGATCGGCGTGTCGCGCACGTCGGCGAGCTTCGCCCACGCCGCCTCTTCGTACGGCCGGATGGTCGGGTTGTCCTCGGTCAGCGCGAGCTTCAGCCGCGTGTACGCGTTGAGGTGCGAGTCGGGAACGTGATGCACGACCTGCCGCACCGTCCACCCACCCTCGCGGTACGGCGTCTCGAGCTGTGACTCGTTCAGCCCCTCGACCGCGGCGCGCATCTTCGCGGGACAGGCGTCGATGTCGTCGAGGAACGCCTGCCGCTCGACGCGAGTGAGGCTCGGCTTCGGATCGAAGGGGCCGACGGGGTAGCGGTGATCGTCACTGCTCATGAAACCCGATGTTACACTCGCGCACGCTTGTCCTACCAAGTTACGGAGTGGCTGAACCTCGGGGTTCGATGGTTCCACGTGTTCGCCGCGATCATGTGGATCGGGCAGACCTTTTTCTTCACCTGGCTCGACCGGCGCTTCCACGATGAGAAGCTCGTCTGGATGGTCCACAGCGGCGGGTTCTACATCGTCGACAAACAGAAGGGGCCTGAGCTCCGCGACGGGCAGACGCTCCACTGGTTCAAGTGGGAAGCGGCGCTGACGTGGATCAGCGGTTTTCTCCTGTTCGGCCTTGTCTACTACCACGGCGGTCTGATGACCGACTCGCCCGACCAGAAGAGAACCGCGATCCTCATCTCCCTCGGCACGCTCGTCGTCGGGTGGATCGTCTACGACCTCCTCTGGATCTCGATCTTCGCGAAGTACGAGTGGTTCGGGATCATCGCCTCGTACCTGATGCTGGTCGGCTCGATCTACTTCTACACGCGCGTCTTCACCGGCCGCGCCGCGTACCTGCAGACCGGCGCGATGATGGGAACGCTCATGGCCGCGAATGTCTGGATGCGCATCCTTCCGGCGCAGCGCCAGCTCATCGCGGCGACGAAAGCCGGTCAGCCGCCCGACATGCGGCTCGCCGAGCGCGCGAAGTTCCGTTCGAAACACAACACGTTCATGGTCGTGCCGGTGGTTTTCATCATGATCAGCAACCACTTCCCGGTCGCGACCTACGGAGCGACGTACAACTGGCTGATCCTGGCGGGCCTCGTCATCGCCGGCTGGATCGCCGCACACTTCATCCGGAGCCATTAATGTCTTTCAAAACGACTCTCGACGAGCGCGAAGTCGCTCGCGCCGCGACCTCTCTCGACACCGCTCTCGCCGATTTCGCGCAGCGCTTCCCCGGCGAGTCTGCCGCGCGCCAGCCGGTGCACACCGTGTATGGCGGCGCGCAACTGTTCAAATCGGACACGACGAAGAAGCTGGGCGAGATCGCGCTGCGGTCGCTCGATACGAACGCCCCCGATCCGACGACGTTCGCCCGCGCGATCGGCCTGGAGCGCGATGAGGAAACGGTCTACACGCGCGTCATCGAGAAGCTGAAGCGCGAGCCGGTCGAGGATTTCCGCATCGACTTCGAGGACGGCTACGGCAACCGCCCCGACGACGAAGAGGATAACGACGCCGCCCGCTGCGCGCGGGAAGTCGCAACGGGAATGCAGAACGGCACTCTGCCGCCGTTCATCGGCATCCGCATCAAGCCGTTCTCGCAGGAGCTGATGCGGCGTGGCGTCCGGACGCTCGACATCTTCCTGACGACGCTGCTCGACGCGACCGGCGGCAAGCTCCCGCCATGGTTCGTCGTCACGCTGCCGAAGATCCAGCTTCCGGAACAGGTGACGCTGCTCGCCGACCTGTACGACATGATCGAGCCGCGTCTCGGCCTCGCCGCCGGAACGCTGCGGTTCGAGTTCATGATCGAGACGACGCAGTCGATCCTGAACGCGAACGGCCACTCGAACCTGCCGCTGTTTCTCGCCGCGGCGCGCGGCCGCTGCGTCGCGGCGCATTTCGGAACGTACGACTACACGGCGAGCTGCAACATCACCGCGGCGCATCAGCGGATGGACCACCCGGCGTGCGACTTCGCGCGCCACATGATGCAGGTCGCCTACGCCGGCACCGGGATCTGGCTCAGCGACGGCGCGACGAACATCATGCCGGTCGGCGACCGCGCCACGGTGCACGCCGCCTGGCGCCTCCACGTCGATCACATCCGTCACTCGCTCATCAACGCGTATTACCAGGGATGGGACCTCAACCCCTCCCAGCTCCCGACCCGCTACGCCGCCGTCTACTCGTTCTTTCTAGAGTCGCTCGGCGCCGCGACGGAGCGCCTCCGCAACTTCATGCAGAAAGCCGGACAGGCCACGCTCGTCGGCGACGTCTTCGACGACGCCGCAACAGGCCAGGGCCTCCTCAACTACTTCCTCCGCGGCATGAACTGCGGCGCCCTCACGCAGGAAGAAGCGCTGGCGACCGGCCTCACGCTCGAAGAGCTGCGCAGCCGGAGCTTTGTCAAGATTCTGAAAGGGCGGAGAAACAACCCCCTGTCATCCTGAGCCGCGTAGACGGCGAAGGACCCGGTGCTGAAACGAGTCATCCGTTCCAGCTACCCGTAGCCTGGACGCGCTTCTCGTTTCAGCACCGGATCCTTCGTCGTCCTCCGCTTCGCTGCGGCGACTCAGGATGACAGTGATCTAGCTTCCCCGGTACGTCGAGTATCCGTACGGCGAGAGCAGCAGCGGGACGTGGTAGTGCTGCGCGGCGTCTTTGATCGTGAAGACGATCGAGACCTCGGGGAAGAAGGTTTCGCCGGCGAAGTATTCGCCGGTGGCGAACGTGATGCGGTAGGTGCCGGGCTCCGGTGCGTCGTTCACGAGGCGCAGGCGGCCGTCGTTGTCGGTGCGGCCCATCGCGACGACGTCCCATCCGCCGCGCTCGACCTCGAGCGTGACCGGAACGCCGGCCGCGGGACGGCCGCGCGAGGTATCGAGGACGTGCGTCGAGATACCCATGGTTAACCCACCAGCTTCATCATCCGCAGCTTCGTGATCTTCAACTGCTCGTCGGCGGCGATGCGTAGCTCCTGCTCCCGCTCGTTCGCGAGGCGCTCGCGCGCGATGGTCAGCATCTCTTCGGCTGACTTGCCGGTCGCGCAGACGATGTAGATGAAGCCGAACTTTTCTTCGTAATCGCGATTCGTG